>VENG01000012.1 GCA_009711705.1 Bacillota bacterium | reverse complement strand
TTATTGAAGGCCTCTGGCGGAATATAATCCTTAATATACTCCAGTTCTTCAAGAAAACTTTTTAGTCTATTATTCAAACGGTTTCACCTCTTTTCATCATGTTTCATTTGTTGCAACCTATGCATGTAAGCCACATTAACCTCCCTCGCGCATTTACAATCACCCCCATAAATAAAAAACTTCGAGCGGATGCACCCGAAGCAAAGAATGATAATTTTGTACCCATAGAATAGTTTCTTATGCCCAGCCTGGGACCGGACCCCGCAAATAAAACAAGTGCTTCGCAATCCAGACAGAGTGTGTACCAGTCGTCTATTCGTTTCACTGCCGCAAATCTTTGTTACTGTGTCGCAATACAGTACCCAAAGACTAATTTTTTAGGCCCCACTGCCTGGACCTTGCCTTGCCGCCAATAAATGCTGCTTCATACTTCAGACAGAATGTTCATCAACTTGCTGTGGCATAAAACCTTTGTTATGCGATATTTCAACTCTTGCAAATATAGGAAAACTTGATATAATTACGGAAGTCCTTCATAGCTTCGTGCACGGTTCTAACAGTGTAAGGATTCTTCCGTAACAAAAAATTTTAGGAGGAATCCATAGAATGGTTATAATCAGACCTGAATGCTCAGTAGAATATCCCGCAGTTTATAATGTTAATTTAAAGGCATTTAATAAATACATTGAGCCAAACCTGGTTGAAGCAATCAGGAAATCAGACAACTATATTCCTGAATTATCTTTAGTGGCAGTAATTAATAAGGCAGTTGTGGGACATATAATGTTCAGTTTCCTTACTATAGAAACAGATAATGGTCGGATACCTGTGCTTGGACTGGCACCGGTAGCAGTTCTGCCGGAACATCAGAATCGTGGTATTGGTTCTGCTCTTATCGAACACGGTCTGAAGGAATGCAAAAAATTAGGGTTTAAAATTGTGATTTTAGTTGGTCACCCTAATTACTATCCGCGTTTCGGTTTTGTTCCAGCCGGCTCTAAGGGGCTGAAAGCCCCCTTCGAGGTGCCAGATGAAGCATTCATGGTTCGTGAACTTATTCCCAGGGCATTGACGAACATCAAAGGAACAGTTATACATCCACCTGAATTCGGTATCTAACATAATGATTTGGTATTAAATTTGGACTAAGAAAAGAAGGTTCCAGCTCTTGAGCCTTCTTTTCTTTATGTTTAACATTGAAAAGTCCGAAGTGAGCTAAGAAATAAATTTGTTGTCATTTACCTAAACAGCGCAGTAAATGCTATTCTTGTCTTGATCCGTATTGCATATGCATGTGAGCCGCATTCAATTTCAGTCACACATTGTTAATCACCCCCATAAAAATAGAAAACTACGAGCGCATACCCGAAGCTAAAATGCATAGATTTTTAATTTTCAAAACCCGGAGACAAATATTAGGCCCCACTGCCTGGATCTTGCCATTTTAATTATCCCTTTTTTCCTCCCAAAGCCGTGTGCGTTCTTCAAAACTCACCTCTTTGTGCAATTGATGCAGCATCCATTGGTAGCCGAAAGCATCTCTAAATATACCGTTTGACACTCCGTAATCAGGCAATTCAGTCACCGGTTGCACCTCAGCACAACCCGCACTGATTGCCTTTGAAAATGTTTCCTTTATGTCAGGGACGAGGATGTTAAACCAAATCGATTTGGGTTCATTCGGGTTTGGTGCTTTCAACCCGAATTTCGAGTTTTCATCCAACATGTGAAAGCGTACTCCATATAGGGTAAAAATGACTTCATTTTCACCTTTAGGAAAATCTGAAACCTCAACACGTTCGATATCAAATACTTTTTCGTATAATTCCAATGCTTTCAAGCTGTCTGTAATAACCATATCAATTTCTACTCCGACCATTTAGAACACTCCTTTTATAGATTATCTGAATATTTACTTCATTTTGCAGAAGCCGCAGTATGCCTTCCACGTCCTCTGACGTAATGCCTGCAAATATAAAATAGTGTCTGCACTTGGAATATGATTTGCCACCAATTGTAAATGAAATAGGTCCGGCGCAGCCGCCTACCATGATTTTCACACTTCTTGACTGGGGAAAACAATGAAGCGATCCGTATTATCTTGCTTAGTATTATCCTACTAATGCACATTATCCTACAAAAGTCTAACATTGGTTTTACATATTGTTACGCATTTACTATCTAATGCGTAAATAGAGTTGTTACGCATTTTACCTATAATGGGTAGCAAGTGAGATTTCTGCCTTTCCGGTTATGGCAAACTTTATATACGTAATAAGCGCAGTACTTGGGTTTTTTGTCTTGATCGGGTTATTGCAACCTATGCAGTTGAGCCGCATCCAGCTTTCAGTCACACATTGTCAATCACCCCCATAAAAATAGAAAACTTCGGACGCATGTCCAAAGCAAAATGCTAGGTTAGATTTTATAACCAGATATAAATTTCTTAGGCCCCACTGCCTGGATCTTGTTGCCAATAAATGCTACTGTCGGCTAAGTCGGAGGGATTACTCCCTCCTTCTCGCCTAAGAACTGTACGTGTCCCTTTCAAGACATACAGCTCAAGCTCTCATTTATCCATCTGTCTTTATGATATTTCCGCCAATTTCAGTTGTCTTATGATTTTGCAGCCTTCCTTTGCTTGTTTTTCATTTGGAGGTTCACCTTTTAACGGGAACATTTTATTATAGTGTCTATCGCAGTACCCATGTACCAATTGCAAATTATTATATTTCCTTGTCCCGCCGTGCTTCACTGGCACTTTTTCTTTAACTACCAGTTTTTCACTGAAATCGGTAATACTCATTCTGCATATAGGGCATTTATACTTCTGCGTTTTGGCCATTTTCTGTTTACTTTTAATACTATTTCTGTCAAATTCCTTTTCATCCCTACGCTCAAAGTATTCTTTAAGGCAAGTGTCATATGGCGTTGCTCTGAATTTAATGAGTGTGTGCCTGAGTATCGGTATCCATGTCATCTTTGTAAGTTGCTTATGCTCTTTCGGGTCGGTCAGTATCCATCTATCTTTGCTTTGCCCCGTTATGTCTGGATTATAGTACCTGTTTACTATCCAAGTCTTACTTTGTATTTGGATGCAGATACTTTAGGAACTTAAATGTGCATTTCCAGACATGATGGTCGATATGTGAATACGTCGTTTTGCAACCTGTGGTGACCAGTAGTTACCTATACCTCTAATTATGGGGTTAAGTTTTTCTATTACTGCACTAACGTTATTGCCCTTCAGCTTCTGTATTTCCTTTGAGATGGTTTCCTTACTTTTCTTGATAGATTCCTTTGATGGTTTTATTAGCAGTTTTTCACCCTGACATGTTGGGTACAATCTAACATTAAAACCAAGAAAGTTGAAGCCTTCTTCTATTTTTGTTATTCTTGTTTTTTCTTCTGATAATTCTAGGCCTCTTTTTCCCAAATATGGTTCTAATAATCCGCAGACGTCTTCTGCATCCTTTTGTGTGTTACACATTATCACAAAGTCATCTGCGTAAAACACCAGTGTATACTTAGTCCCATTTGAGTAACTTACAATTTTGCCATTGCTTTTTACGGGTTTGTATTTTATTCCAAGTATATCCTCCATACCCATTAAAGCAATGTTTGCAAGTAACGGTGATACAATATTACCTTGTCCGGAACCGGATTCTGTTTCGTTAAATACACTGTTATCAACGTATCCTGCTTTTAGCCATCTTCTTATCAAGTCAGCGTAAGGGAATTCTTTTATCTGCTCCATGATGTAGTCGTGATTCAGGTTGTCGAAACAACCTTTAAAATCCCCTTCAAAAATCCATCTCTTATTGCCCCAGTGGCAGGATAGGAAAATCATGGCAATAGCGTCATGACATCCTCTTTTAGGTCTAAAACCGTATGATATCGGTTCAAACCTTGCTTCCCATTGTGGCTCCAGTGCTCCTTTAATGATATTTTGATATATTCTGTCTCGCACTGTAGGTATACTAAATGGTCTTAGTTTCCCGTTTTTCTTTTTGATGTAGGTTCTGTGTGACGGTTTGGGTTTATGTTTTTCAATATCCAATTCTGCTAAGTCGTGAAAGAGTTTCATTCTGTCCTTGTTGGATATTACTATCTCTCCGTCCACACCTGCTGTCTTTTTGCCCTTGTTAATTTGTGTAACCCTTTTTATGGATACCAGCAGCATTGCCTTACTTCTTACTAAGAGTCTTTGCAGATTTCTTACTTTGCGGCTATTACCAAGACATTCGGCACGGTATATCCGCTGTTGCAATTTTTCTACATACCTGTTAACACGGATCCATTCAATATGTTTCCATTGGGTATCGGGAAGTAATGTGGACTTCCTATAGTTTGAAGTATTTCGCATCTGTTACTCCTCTTTTGAAATCTTGCTTTTCGTTTTATTCCGTGTTGATTACCAGTTGGAAGTCAGCACCCTTTCAGGCATGATCTAACACTATTCGTCCAGTTATTTCTCATTCCTGTGGGTTTGCACCCTGACGACCTTTGCTTTCTCCAACGTTCCGATATCCTCTGGAGATTGTGTCTTCCTTGCGGTTGACCTACCATGTAAATGGACTCCATAGGACTTACCGAGTTCAGCTTCTATTAGATACAGATGGGTTAGGTCTTTTCAATACACCGGCAGATATGTGGGTAGTAACGCACGCACATGCGAAGTTACGTTTTCCAATCTGCAATACAGCGGCAATCATATCCCAACCACTGCTGTCTGTTACGATGCTTAATCGAAACCATACCATCCTTTCCCTTGCCCTTGTTTGCCATGGATACTAGGCACCCAATTAGGTTTTTCCTCCTGCAACCCACCCCCGAGTTACCCCGGACGCAGTTTTGGATGGGAATATCTCTACTACTGAGACATCAGACTAAGTCTGCACTAATCTTTCGAGAAGAAGCCGCTTCTCGTCGCACTCGCAATCCAGACATATTGTGCAGCAAATTCCCTTTCTCCTCTGTTACTTATTTTCTTTTCAGTGTTTTATCGGTAAAGGAACTTTTTTTATTATTAACCGTCCGAATATTTAGAATGTGCTGTTTACGAAGAAGGAGACAATTACATGAAAAATACATTATTTTTTGCACTTACCATATTGTTGTTAAGTGGTTCTCTGTTTGGTTGCACAAATTTAGGAAACAATACTCAGTACAATAAAGAAAAACATCCCCAAGAGACACAGCAACAAACCGATGCAAGTGATAAGGCAGCAGTTACGAGTCTTGTTGAGGATTTCGGCAGTAAACTCAAAACCGTCTCGCTTCTAGCCCCTAAAGATATAGTGAATAAAAGTTTCCAAGAGAACTACGGCGATTTTGTATCCCCCGAGCTTCTTGCAGAATGGCAAAGCGATCCTCGAAATGCTCCCGGTAGGCTGACTTCAAGTCCATGGCCGGATCACATAAAAATTGAAACCATTAAGAAATTATCAAAATATGAGTATGAGGTTAAAGGCCATATAATTGAAATAACGAGCACAGAAAAAGTAAACGGCGGGGTTGCAGCACAGCGGCCAATTACACTCAAAATTAAGAAAACCGGGGAGCGCTGGCTTATTGACGCTGCCACCCTCGGAGCCTACGAGGAAGCAAATTCAATCGTATATAGAAATACACAATATGGTTTTAATTTTTCCTTGCCGGAGAGATGGAAAGGTTATTCAATTGTAACAGGTAAATGGGAGGGTAATGCTTTCAAGGGCCCACAATCCGGCAAGATTATTGAAACTGGCCCGATGATTTCCATTAGACATCCTGATTGGACTTCTCAAAATCCTCGACAGGATATTCCCATTATGATCTTCACTTCTGCTCAATGGAACATGCTTCAGCAAGGCGAATTCCACATTGGTGCAGCGCCTATCAATCCGAGCGAACTTGATCGCAACACGAGCTACGTTTTTGCGCTTCCCGCGCGATATAACTATGCATTTCCACCAGGATATAAAGAAGTGGAAAATATTTTAAAAAGTAATCCTCTTCAGGTAAACTAAAAACAAAGAAATATCCTTTGAAAAAAACGTAATTAAGTTATGAACCGATAGGCTTTCATAAATAACTTAGCCCTGCGAACTATGCATTACTAACATGGATTGAGAAAACGTTTCGGAACACTCCGAGCCATCTTTATAGTTACTTTTGTGGATGTATAGTTCAAGAGGGGATATTTGGTTGCTAATTGAATACAGATAATAAATTGTATAGAATATTCGTAAGCTTATATGAGGAGGGGAAATATGCCATGATAGAGGAACGTTACAAGAAAAGATATAAAGAAGGCAATACTCCTTGGGACATTGGCAGACCCGATTCCAATCTTATTCAGACTGTAACCGCAATGGACATAAAACCCTGTAAAGCACTGGATATTGGATGCGGAACCGGCGATAACACCATATGGCTTTTTAACAAATAACTTTGACGTGATGGGTGTTGATGCTTCGGAGGAGGCACTACAGAAAGCCAAAGAAAAAGCTTCAGAAGAGAATGTCAAATGTAGCTTTATTGAGATTGACTTCCTTACCAATAATATTGAAGGGGCGCCTTTTGGTTTTGTGTTTGATAGAGGTTGTTTTCATTCCTTTAATTTATATGAAGAACGGAAAAGCTTTGCTGAAAAAGTAGCTGCTCATTTAGAATACGATGGCCTATGGTTAAGTCTTATTGGCAACGCCGATGAAAAACGCGATCGACCTGGTCCGCCACAGCGTACTGTCAGGGATATTGTTAACTCTGTGGAGCCCTGCTTCGAAATTCTTTCGCTGGTTTCTAATCATTTTAGTTCTAACGCCAAAAAACCACCTAGGGCTTGGGTTTGTCTAATGCGCAAAAGGCGTTTAGCATAAATGCTTGGCAAATCATTTACCCTCAAATTTTAACATGATTATAAAGTTAGCTCAGCATAAGTCACCGTTGGACCTACCACACATACATAGAACTCGCTCATGAGTATATCCTTGGGGTTTTAACTGTGGATACGCCGCTAATCCATCCGTTGTAACTGCACATCCTTTGGAGATTGCTTGGTTTGCAAACTCTAATGCTGTAGCCTTGTTAACTCGATCCACAGCTTTCATTTTAACGTAGAGAGGTTTGCCCTCGTTGACTGTCGATACCGCAACGTAAACCGATCTTTTGGAGGTGCCACGGCCTTGAAAACCGTTTGGTCCACCAAAAAACGCATCATCTATCTAATTGCACCAACCCCGCAAGCTTATATAGCTGATCACGGTCGGACATTGCAGTTCTAATCTTATGAAGCATTAGCCATGCTGTAGGATAACTGACATCAATACTATGCTGCAAAGAAAGGGCGGAGAAGCCTCGTTTGTCATTGGCAACCAGGAATATGGCCCAAAACCATTTCCGCAACGCTGTGCGGGTCTTATGGAAAATGGTCCCTGCTGTGAGGGAAGCTTGATAATTACAATCTCGACATTGATAGTGCCGACGTGAAGAGATATGGTAGTATTCCTTGCATCCACAGCGAGGACACTCAAAACCCTCTGCCCAACGCATATTGAAAAGGTGCTCTTGACAAGCCTCTTCGCTGCTAAAACGTTGCTGAAACTCAAATAAACTCACATCTTTTTGTTGTGCCATAATCTTGGTTCCCCTCCCACTTATTAACTATGGCCATTATAGCACATATGTTCCCTGGTGAGAAGGAGTTCCTGATTAAGCTTGATAGTCATGTTTACTTTTGTTGATGCTATCTGGTTGACTATAATTAGTATTACCACTGTGGGATTCGGCGACATTGTTCCCAATTCTGTAGCCGGGCGAATTATTGTACTGTTCATTGTAATAAGCGGTTTATGGCTTTTTACATATGCAATTAATATCTAGGCTTTAAATTCCAAGTTAAACACTAGTTACTATTTTAGATATAAACTTGTCCCTTCATGAGCGAAATTCTATAAGCATCAGCAATTTTTAAAGTCTTGTTGCACATAATTACCTAAATAGCACAGTAATTGGGTTCGCTTCCCATTCGGTTATTATAGACAAAAATCAGTCCTGAACAATTTGTGCAAAAAATTTTTCTAGACATACCCAACGTCTTATAATTATCGATAAAATGGAATATACGGGGTTTCTAAAGCTTTCAAATTAACTATCTTCAACAAGCCTCGCTACATCCTTTCCGCATTTCTTACATTTGCCTTGGAGCAAAACACCAAATTTATCATCATGCAAAGTATATTTAACAATATTGGGATACAACACAAGTGGAACAAAAAACATTATTTACCAATCCTTTTTTATATTTTTAGGGCGTTTGGGGAATTACAGGATTACATTGCAGGTCTCTATTATTGCAATCCTTCCAATGATACCGTGCCGCTCATGCCGTCTACCGTTACAATCTGGCCATCACTTAATATCTGGGTAGCATTCCCAGTCGCGACCACCGCCGGGATATGGTATTCGCGCGCGATGATTGCTGAATGCGACAAAAACCCTCCCGAGTCCGTTACCAGGGCGCCCACGCTAGGGAAAAGTACTGACCAGACCGGCGACGTAATGGGGCAAACCAGCACATCCCCGGGGTGAATACTGTGGAATTCCGACTCGTTAAGAATTACCCGGACCGGCCCGGTATAGCGCCCCGCCGAGGCGGCGATACCCTGCAGCGTCCGGGTGTCTGTCTGCCGGCTGCCGCTGACCGCTGCAGCAAAGACCCGCTCATAGGACCACATTACTGCTTCATGAACAAAACGTGCTTCTGCGGGCAGGGCGGCAAAGGATGGTGGTGCTGACGGCGGTGTACCGTAGCTTGCGGGGCCGGGGTTTGCCATTACCCAGGCGCGCTCACCCTTCCGGCGGGCAACCTTTTCATGCAGAGCTTCACCACTGTCTAATGCCATACGAGCCTCTTCGAATTCCAGGAAGAAAACATCGTCCTGCTTGGTAATTTGCTTGTACTCTACCAGTCGGCGCCCCATCTCCAGGGCCGTATACCGCAGCAGCGCCAGTGGCATGCTGGTGTCGTAGAAACCATGTTCTTCACGTACCGGGTAAGCCTTCTCGGCTCGTGACAGCGCCCGTTCGAAGCTGTTCCGCTCCGACGCCGGGCGTCCAGACAATTCCTGCCGGGCCTGGCACACCAGGCAGGTGCGTTTTTCTACCAGTGTCCGGGAGTTCGCGTCCGGGTCATAATTACGACTAATTTGGTTGCCGATCAGGGCAAGGAGTAACTCCGGCGTCTCTGCTAGAGTCGGATCGGCCACTTCATAGCGGATACTCCGGCAGCCAAATTCCCGCTGGTATTCAGCAAATGCTTTGGCAAAACCGGAGTCTGCAGAGGCCATGTGTTCCACGGTACGCTGGTCGATATGGCGAAGCAGATCCGCCAGCACCTGGTTTTTCCGCACTTGCTGTGCAATCCGAGCCAGGGCACGGGCAGGGGCACTGGATGTCTCGGAAAGGCCGATTAACATATCAAACGCCTGCTCCTCGTTCCAACCCAGTAAGTCGCGGCACGTAAAGACAAATTCAGCCAGCAGCAGGTTAAGAGATTGGTTGAGCATCATGTGCATCTCCTGGCTTTCCCGAATCAGAAGGTTGACAGCCGCGGCGTGTCTGTCCAGAGCATCAACGGATAACGCCTGCAGATTGGTGTCCCGCAAGGCAGTAAGCCGCTTAATCAAGCTAGGCTTGAACTCCGCATACCACTGCTCGATGCATTTACCCGCCTTATCGGCATGGGCCGCCTTTTTGCAATCCCTGATACGAGTGCGTAGCGATGGTATCAGATGCATCAATAAACTGGTTAACCAATCAGGCAGCGGCGGGCGGTCCTTTCCACCCAGAGGGACCATCCGCAGGTAGACCCATCCCCCGATCTCGCGCTCATCCACCGCTTCCGTCAGCAGTCCAAATTCAGTGCACATCTTCCGGAACCCCTGGTTGGCCGCAGGCAGCAGAACCGAACGAGTAAGAGGATATAGTGGCTGCGGATAATGGGAGTCCCCGCGCTCCCAAAAACCAGACGGCGGCTCTACTGGCACCGGTACGGGTTCCACTTTCACGGTATCTGCCAGCGTGGTAATGGGCCGGGCCTGCAGCAGGTATAGTTTGCCGCTGCTAAACAACCATTCGATGTCCTGTGGTGCGCCGAAGTAATTTTCTACATTCCGGGCCAGCTCTGCCACCGCCAGCACCTCACGTTCATTCAAAGCATTTTCCGGCGAGCTCAAGCATACGGCCCGGCCCTCCCGAACCACCCACTCGTCCGGGGAAACTTGCCCGGAGACTATGCGTTCACCTAGTCCCCGAACAGCGCTGACTACCGTCTCGGAAAGATCGCCACTCACAGGGTTGGCGGTAAAAGCCACCCCGGCAGCGTCGGCCTCGATTACAGGCTGGATTAGCACAGCCATCCGGTCAGTATCTTGTTCCCGATTCGCTTGGTAGGTCTGAATATGACTACTAAAAGCGGAAGCCCAACACTTGCGCACGGCATCAGAAACGGCGGCCGGACCGCGCACACCCAGAATCGTCTCGTACTGTCCGGCAAAGGAAGCACCGGCGAGATCCTCCGCTACTCCGGAGGATCGCACGGCCAGCGACACATCCCCAAAGGCAGCGAGGGCAAGGTGGAGGGCATCTTCAACGGGAGTCGGTAGCGGTTTCTTAACTATCGCATCAACAGCTTGGGCCGGCTCGGTAACTACTGAACTGACATGTGCTGTAAAAGCTGCGGTGGTTACGATAATACCGTCGGGGACTGGAAAACCCGCGGCCAACAGGCGGGACAAGTTAGCGGCTTTAGTTCCGGCCTGATCGGAAAGAGCGGCTTCAGGAGCACGCAGTGGTAAGACGTATTTGCATTTTTCTTGCTGCCGTGCATCATCCTTAACCATGTTATGTGCCTCCCTTTTTACACATCATAATCAGCATTTGCATCTTGTCGTTTTAGGTCACGAATTAATACTTCCAACGCCCAGGTTAGTGCGGCCGAAGTATCTTCAACATCAAGTCCGAACCGCTGGCGGAGGGTCGCCCAGCCCAAAGAGCCTGCCAAGTATCGGAGTATGGCCGCTGCTCGCCCGGTTATTTCCGGGGGTAAATGAGAGGCGCCTTCAGACACTAGTTTATCAATGGTGTCGTCTCGCCGCTGCCTGCTTTCCGGCTTAATGTTAAGCGCCGCCAAAACGGATATAATGGCCTGATTTGCAGCCGCGTTCTGTTCAAACACCGGAATAGACTTGGCAACCCAGGCGGGTATTTCATCAATTGTACTGGGAGCGGGCGGCATTTGCGATCCGGCCAATTCGCTTGCCCACTCGTACATTTCTTCCAACAGCGTCTCCCGGGTTGGGAAATGGCGGTAAACCGAGGCGTAGGAGATCCCGGCCCGTTCGGCTACATCCTGCACGCTAAAGGTATGAATGCGGCCTTCCGCAACAAATGAAGCGACAGCCTCCATGATGAGACTGCGGGTATACTCCCGCTGGCGATTCCGCAGGGGACTTGAGTATGATCGTGTTTCGGTTTTATCCTGAGTCATGGCTTTTAAAAACACTCCCTATATTAACTATAGATGTTATATAATTAATTCACAAACTATATTATACTGGTTGGATAGATATGTCAATAAGCGCAATAAGTCAATATACTAAAGGGGCATTGCGTTTTTGGACAAGGTATTTAACTAAATATAAAGAAAAGATTTTAATGAGAATAACCATTACTCAATCCTTTGGAGGTAGTAATATGAGGCGATACCATGTCTGATAAACTTACCGAACTTTTTGATCGGTTGTATTGCGACAACCAGGCAAAAGTATACAAGCTAGCCTTGGGACTGACCGGGAATGCGAATGATGCCGAAGACATAACCCAAGAGGCCTTTTTTCGGGCTTTTCGTTACTATCATACCTTTCGCGAAGAAAGCTCCTTTTTCACCTGGATCTATCGAATTACACTCAACGTTGCCAATTACTACCTTAAGCAGAGAGCCAAACTGCGCATCAATGAGCTTATTGAGGATTTAGGTTATTCCATCGAAGAAATCATTGACCCCAACCCCGCCGACCCCGAAACTGAATTGCTTGCCCTTGATGTAAAATACCGTTGTCTACATGGCTTTACAGAATGTTTGCCTATCAACCAGCGAAAGGTTTTTTGCCTGGCGGTAACCATCGGCTTACCGCACAAACTGGTCGCTGAAATTTTAGACTGCTCTGTTAGTTCTGTTAAAACAACAGTGCACCGGGCCAAAAAAAGAATTGCAGGCTATTTGGAAGAAAGATGTCAACTGGTTAAAAAATCGAATCCTTGCAACTGTAAACAGTGGGTTCGTTACGGCCTGCAGCAGGGCTGGGTTACGAAAGAGGTTTTAACCGGTCCCCATCCGGAGATTATTGAAAAAGCCAGGGAAGAAATGTATGAACTGTACTCATTGCGCCATACCTACCAAAACCTGTACAGGGAAACAGCCGATGAATCTTTTACGCAGAGGATCAGGGAAGGTATAAAAAATAAAGAATGGTCAATTTTATGATATTTTTGTAACCTTTGGCCTCCAAAATAATCAAATCTATAAGACAAACAAACAGGAGGTTAGTCATATGAAAAAAACTGATGATATTACTTTGGTTGCGCCGTGCGGGACGTACTGCGGTGATTGCGGGGTCTACAGAGTCAAGGATGATCCTTCCCTGCAAGAAGTAATTGCTGAAAGGTTGCAAAAGTTGCAGGTAAAATGGAACGGTGTCCCCTGTCCGGGTTGCAGGTCAATCCAGGGAAAATGCCTGCTCGTTGACGGGACATGTGCAACATACGCTTGTGTGACCGAACATAATGTTGACTTTTGCTTTGAGTGCCCGGAATTCCCCTGCGCTAAATTAAGCCCTGCGGCAGACAAGGCCGAGGTCTTGCCCCATAACATCAAAGTATTCTACCTGTGCTGTATCAAGCACCAGGGCCTTACCAAGTTTCTAGAAATGATTCCTGAAATCAGAAATAGATATTACAGCGGCAAAATGGTGATCGGCAAAGGGCCTCAACTCTATTAACCTACTTTTGTAAACTTGAACAACCCTGTGGCGAAAATTAAAGAAGCAGGTTTATTAGGAGATATGTAGCTTGTTTTTACGTTTTGGGACAAGACAAGTATTTCATAAAAGAGGTATCTCGTATGACTTTACTTAAGAATCCAATGGAAATCTACAGGTTACTACCAAAATTAAACTGCAAGCAATGTCAAATACCATCATGCCTGGCCTTTGCCGCTGCAGTAATCAATGGTCAAAAAAGTCTTGTCGACTGTCCTCACCTGGAGGCTAATGTAATTGAAAGATTTGATATAAAAGTTCATAAACGGGTGTCTCTTGAAGAGCAGCAGGAGCAGTTACTGGAGCAGTTGAAAAGAGAAATTGCCACCGTAGATTTCTACTCATCAGCCGAAAGACTGGGAGCATCGCTTTCCGGCGATAAATTGAAGATCAAGTGTCTTGGTAAGGACTTTTTTATTGATTCTAATGGGAATATTACATCTGATTGCCACGTAATTACATGGTTAGCGTTACCATTACTTGACTATGTTTTATCGTGTTCGGGGAAAAATGTTACTGACGAATGGGTTCCCTTTAGGGAACTGAAAAATGGGATAACATGGATTCCACTTTTTGAGCCGCTATGTGAAAGACCTTTAAAACATATAGTTGACAACCATACCGAACTTTTTGAAGACATTTTGCATTTGTTTAATGGAAGGCCGATAACTACAAGCTTCTCTTCTGACATTGCGCTGGTTATATACCCTCTACCAAGAATTCCTATACTTCTTTCTTACTGCAAGGCAGAAGAAGAACTAGAATCCAAAATGAATATTTTTTTCGACAGGACAGCTGAAGATAACCTCAACATTAGATCAATATACGGTATTAATGCAGGTCTTGTAAGGATGTTTGAAAAGATTGTTTTTAGGCACGGTTAAGCATAGTGTAGCAGTAAAGCCCTTAATAGGGCTATTTTTTGGGGGGAATTTTGCATTAAAGGACCATCCTAGAAAAGACAAAAGAAAAGAAATGGAGTCAATTGCACCGCCTGATATAATTTTCGGGGAGATCCTTAAGTATACGGAAGCCTCTTTCCAAATTTCAGGTAATTGCCTGGTGGGGGTGCCGGTTGCTGCCGGCAAGGCTTCCGGGATAGTACGGTTAATATATCACCGCAATGAAGGAAACATGCTTCAGCCTGGAGGGTTGTGGTTATGGAAACCGGGGGGTTTTTATCCCACTGAGCCATTGTATTGCTACGCATGATTAAAGCCAGGTTTAAACAACCCTGGCTTTGTTAGTAACCTGAAGATATCCCTGTCCAGTAATTCAAGATGGTTTGCAGGTTCATCCAGTATTAGACAATCCGCGTTCTCAAGCATCACACATGAAAGATAAAGCCTTACACGCTCCCCGCCGCTTAAAACTTGAATACTCTTATCCACTTCATTTCCATAAAATTGAAAACGGAAAGATAGTCCCTGGCTTAGAGTGAAGATTCAGGTTCAGCTTCACATAGAAAGCAAACTTTTAAGCAGAAACGGTTCAGCCGCGGAGAAAATCAATTATCATTTTCCAAGCCGCCGGGTCAAAGTACCAATCGCCGTGTCCGGATTCCAGAAGTTCATAGCGTGCGCCCGGAATCTGATTAGCCATTGCCCTGGTTATATCCGGCGGACAACTGCCGTCGTAACGCCCACCAAAAACGAGGGTAGGAGCTTTTATCTCTGGAAGGCGGTCAAAGGCATCGTGCTTTAGTACGGCATTTACCTGGTTGTTGTAGCCCCGAAGTAGTGCCGGGTCTGCATGCAATGCTTCACTGGCGGCCCTTGACTGTTCCTCAAAGCGGTTCACCATTTCAGGGTTGGCAGCCATCCAAGCTTCGTCTTTCCTAAGGTCTGACAATTTAAGCTTTTCGGCTGCGGACATTTCGTTCATTCTATCTACTACCCGGGGGCCGGAGTTGATACCACCCCCATTGGTAACACCCAGTACAAGCCGGTCCACCCTGGAGGGATGACTTAAAGCCAGCTCCTGGGCCACCATCCCCCCCATTGAGACGCCCAGGACATGGTACCGGTCCCAGCCGACTGCTTCCGCCAGACCGGCGGCGTCTTCGGCAAGGTCGGCAATACTACAGGATATTGTAGGACTGTCCGATTCCCCCAGCCCACGGGGGTCAAAAGCAAGCACGGTGAAATTTTGAGGAAGGGGAGAGTTAAAGATACCTATGGGGTTCTTTAGGTCGCCACCTATGCCGTGGATAAAAAGGACGCGGGGTCCTGTACCACGGATTTCATAGTGAAGGTTGATGCCATTAATTTTAGCGAAAGACATAATTAAAATCACTCCTTTAGATGTTTTTAAGCCAATAAATTAACTATATGACTAAATTAGAATACCAAGTCACACATAGTTTTAGAGAAAAGGCTGCGGAGCTATGCAGCCTTTACATTTATAGATACGGTTGATATGATATTAACAACATTATAAAAACTTGATGACTGCATGTCAACATATATTCACTAAAATATATCCAAAGGAGTTTAGGATGGCTAAGTTTACTGAAAGTGAAAAGGATCAAATCCGGCAGTGCCTTTTAACAAAAGGTAAAGAGCTTTTTATTCAATATGGCCTGGACAAAACCAGCATTGATGAACTTGTTCAAGCATGCGGCATTGCCAAGGGCTCCTTTTATAAATTTTTCTCCTCCAAAGAAGAACTTTTTTATGTCATCTTACAAAACCAGGAAGAGATTACAAACCGGTTACTAGGAGGACACCTGCAGAAGGATCTCCCCCCCAAGGAATTAATCTCTTCCTTTTTACATTTGGCTTATAAACTTGCTGATGAAAATCCCCTTTTGCAACAGTGGTTTCAAGAGGGGGAAGCTGAACGCATATTACGTAAAGTACCCAAGCATTTAATAAATGACTCTTCAGAGGATAACGCAAAAAAGGGAATTGCTTTTGTTCAGGCCTTAATTCAACGTGGTGTGTTTAAAGAACAGGACCCGGAAGTAATTAATGGGGTTCTTCATGCCATTTTGCTGCTTCGGCTGCATAAAGAAGAGCTAGGTGAAGACCTATTCCCTAAAATTATGGACGTAATTATCGATAATATTGCGGAAGGCTTAACAGCTGATGGATAGTGCCGCCATGTGGACAACAAAAACATGTTGCCCACACTCTCCACAGCCACGGTGACTGGTTAAAGCTTTATCTTGACTACGATAAAAAACATATTGCTCAGGCTAAACACATTTAAGCCCTGGACAACCAAAAGCCGGGGCAAGGATAGCAACTTAAACAAAAAAGAGGGCACTTTGATAGTAACCCTGCTATCCACGGCAAAACCTCATCGGGCGTTATGGTTATGGTTCTTGAATTAATAAGCTTCCTGCACAACATTCTGTGCATCTTGCCCGTCAACAGTTTTGACTCCTTCCAACCAAGGATTGACTACATCTAAATTATCTGCAACCCATTCCTTGGCTACTATTTCCGGATCGCGGTTTTTCTTCCCGTATTCCATGATCCACGCACTTTGAATTTCACTGTTTATTTTAAATTGCTTTAAGAACCTAGTCAGATTAGGATCATCTTCAGGTAGCCCGCTTCTGGCAATGGTACCGATCTTACTAGGCTTACCCCAGATGCTTTCCGGGTCGTCCAGATACTTCATATCATAAGCCACATTCATCCAGTGGGGTTTCCAGCCACTGAACACAATCCATTCCTTGGACTCGGTGGCTCTCTCCACGGACGCCAGCATGGCGGATGTGCTGCTCTCCAGCACCTTCCAGTCACCCAGGCCATACGTGTCATTGTCAACAGCTTTCATCATTATTTCGTTACCGGCGTTGCCCGGCTCGATGCCGTAATACTTGCGGTCAAATTTGTCTGCATACTTGTCCAAATCTGCCAGGGATTTGACCCCTGCTTCATATACATAAGTGGGGACAGCTGACCGGTACAGACTCTTTTCCACATTATTACCCAACACCACAATGGTGCCGTCATCAATGTATTGCTGCAGAGTATCTCCCAGGCTATTAAACCAGGTTCCGGCAAAGGCATCCACATCACCCGTGGACACGGCCTTAAGCAGTATGGGCACCGTAAAGGTATTAATTTTAACTTCATAGCCAAGGTTGTCTAAAACTTCCTTTAATACATAGGTTTTTTGAGTTACTCCCGGCCATTCAACAATGCCTAAAGTAACATCTTTCTGAAAGGTCTGTTCACTACCGGTGTTTTCTTCTTGCTGCTGTGGTGCTTGCTCACCACATGCAGTAAGGGTACCTACAGATAGAATCAACAGCAACATAACTACTAAAGAAATATATTTTCTTTTAATGGTGAAAACCTCCCTGAAATTTATTTCATATGTGTGAGTTAGTGCTTGGCCAACTTTAAAGACTTTTCCCCTTCTCCATATTCTGCAGTGGAAAGGTGGGGACCGTGTTGTGTTCTCTCTATGTTTTGCAAATAAATCAACCTCCACTCCTGTAAGTCTTCTTTCTTTAGTTACATCGAATTGCATAGCAGATAAAATTTCACCCCCAATATCTTCAAGTATTTTACCTTGCTCAATCGTACTTACACCTTCACTAACTTAGATTTGAGATTTTAGTTTTTCCTTATCCGTAGTACATTCTAACCGTTTGATTTCTTTACCATGATCTAATACCACAACCTCAGGTGCCTTTTTAACATCATATTTAGCTGCAAGATTTTTCTTAGTTGCCAGATCTACTTTGACTATTTTGTATTGATCGCCGGTTTCACTGTTCAATTCTTCTAATAAGCTACTAAACTCTAAGCTTTCGTTAACTAACGCATTAAAAAATAACAATAAAACCTTTTTATCACTTTGGATAACATTTGCATTGAAACTATTAATCTCTTCAATGTATCGCTCAGCAGCCACAGCTGCTGTTGCACCATCTCCGGCTGAGGAGACAACTTGTCTTAGATATTTTACGCGGTTATCACCAACGGCATATACCCCTTCAAGATTGGTCTCCATCAGGTCGTTAACCGGTATATATCCTCTTTTATCCATCTTTATGTCACTATCATTAAGATAGTCAGTCGCTGGAACCATACCCACGAAGAAGAACACACCCTGGCAAGCGAGTTCCGAAAAAGCACCGGTTTTTAGGTTCTTTATTTTTACCCCAGCTACATTTTCTTCCCCGAGAACTTCTTCCACTGTTGAATTCCAAACAAAGTCCATTTTTTCGTTATTAAAGGCTCTTTCTGCACTCACTTTATTACAATCAAGAATTCCTTCATCATGCAGAACAATCACGGTCACTTTACGAGCAAACTTGGTTATAAACATTCCTTCTTCAATGGCCTGGTCACCACTACCAACTACAACCACGTCTTCCCCCTCAAAGAACTCGGCATCGCAAGTCGCACAGTAAGCCACGCCATTTCCCCGAAGTCTTTTTTCACCGGGAATGTTCAGCAATCGCGGTTGACTTCCACTTGCTACAATAACAGCTTTAGCAGAATATTCTTGTCCTTTTTTAGTCTTAACAACTTTATCTTCTTGAAAAAAATCTACACTTACAACTTTTCCCTTGATAAATTCAACGCCAAAACTCAGAGCATGATTATGGAAATCTTTCATTAGCTCAGGGCCACTTGTTTTCATATAGCCGGGATAATTAACAATCTCCCGAGTAGTATCCGCTAAACCACCGATTGTTCCTTTATTGATAACCAAGGTCTTAAGCTTCGCCCGACCGCTATAGATTGAAGCAGCAAGCCCGGCAGGGCCACCGCCAATAACAATTAAGTCATAAGTAGCAGTCATCTATGCCACATCCCTTTTGATTTCTTGTTTTACTCGCCAAGAACTTCTGCTATTTTTTCCTCAACTTCTTCATCCTCGACTTCACCCGCGAGTTTTCCTTTATATTCGCCCTCATTAAAAAAAAGTATTTGCGGAACTCCCTTTAAGGAAAACCTTTGGTATAAGTTCTTATCCTCTTCAACATCAACAAAATAGAAACCAAATTTACCTTCATATTCAGGTTGCAATTCTTCTAACGTCGAAACGACCTCTTTACATACGTGGCAGCTTTTTCTGGTGAAGATCACCAGGCAGGGCTCACAGTTATCATAGATAATTTCTTCAAAACGGTTTGAGTTTAATTGCTGCAAAGACATGTTTTTTCACTCCTTACCAATTAACCAGGCTATATTTGTTGCGCTTTTATTTTAACCTCGATTTAAAAAACAGCTATCGGAGTGTTAATCCGATAGCTTGTTTATTAAATATCTTCAGATAGAATCTGATAAACCGGAGCGCCTTCACATTGCGCAGGGTAACGCAAACCTAACAATGCTGAAATTGAAGGTGCAACGTCAACTTGCCTGATAATACGTTCTGTTTTACATCCAGGCTTAATACCGGGACCTGCCGCTACAAAAATTGGCGAAACTGATGTTTCAAAATATCCCTCTGAAGTAGAAAGACCATCGCCATGCAATCTGTTGTATCCTTCTTCAAGTGAGAAGAAAATATCACCACATTCTGGACCATTAGCACCGAGCAACACGGCGTCTTTATTTCTTAAAGCGATACCTATAACACGCTTGCCTGTCCGATGATCTCTGTAATTGTATAAATCGGAGATTATTTGTTCTTCCAAATCATACTTATCTTTCGGATCTACAATACCATATGTGTCTCGGCCTTTGAGATTGACATATATATAGTTACTACGGATCTGAACAGCCCTTGTCTTTTCCCAATCTACTTCTCTTAGGGAATTGCCATTTTCATCTTTTTTCATCACTGTATAGCCCAAGTCTTCCATAACCGGTGTACTAAGGCCACCATATTCACCAATAATAGGAGGTACGTTTTCCCCAACTATCAAACCATGGTCACTTACAAGTAACACAGTCCAACCTTCATCCAATAAATGCATGAATTCACCGAGATAATCATCTGTTTGAATATAGAATTTTTCAATAAAATCTTGATAGGTTTTTTCATCTGTATAATTCCAAGGTTCCAATGTCTTAGCCAGGTGCCATAACTGGTGACCTGCACAATCAATATTGTGAAGATGAGAAATTACTACTTCATATCCTTTTTCTTTAATGCAATAATTAAGGCAATCGGCTTGCCATTTGTTATAAAGTACCCAAGAAGGTTCGAATACTTCACGAACTATATCATCCTCTTCACCACCGATTAAACTAACAGGTGGAACATGACCAACATTTTCAATTATTTCTTTATAAAGAGGCTTGGGATGCCATAATTGGTCACTAGAAATATCCAGAGCATTACTAATCCAGAGTCTAACTTTTTCACCTGCTGGATCAAGTTCCATAATCTTCATAGAGCGGCATGCCGGCTTAGTGACTTCTTTTTTTGTAACATCATCAATAATACCGGTAACCATTTTATCTTTTTCTAAAGTAACAATCGGCGTTTCTGCCTTCTTATTCTTGTAAATTGCCACTCGATCATATTCGCCGGCTCCATTTTTAAGAATTAAGGCTGGACGTCTCGTTACACCACCAGAAGTAAGAATGGTGAATTCTTTAGCCCCTTCCGGAGCATTTGCCCAACCTGTAGCATCTTTAAGAGGAGAGTTAACAATATCGTAAGCTACCTTACTACCAACAACAACTTCCGTATCTTCATCTTCCATAACGTAGGTACGAATTTCTCCACCTTCACGAGATTTATCGCCCCACCAAATTTCCATCATTTCATCATCAACATCATCGTCTAAAGTGTCTTCCAAGTCGGTAATTATGCAACCAACACCAGCTTGTTTCTCCACTCTTGGCGCGTAACGTACTTCTTCAATTTCAGGTGCAGCGACAATAATTTTCTCCCAGTCGAGCTGTGCAACGCCCATATTAACTGAACCTGGTTGTGTACCATCCACAACACTCAGATTTTCACTAGTAGAAGATGGAGGCCAAGCACTCCCAGGCCAATGCCAAACCATAGTCTTCAAACCGGCTTCGGAAGTGATATTCCATATTTGTTCTGCAGTGCAATTACGAGAATCTAAATTATAAACAACTGCATCTAGACTTTTGGGAGATTGCTTCCAAAAACAGGTGATATTATGAGTTCCTGGATAAGCACCCGTAGCAAGTGTGGTCCAACAAGGCGGTGTAATCGTTGGAATCGCACCGAGTAGATTTAAATCTTCTCTAGCAGCTCCCCGGTCAATCAATTTTTGTAAGTTAGGCATTTTTCCCTCAGCTAAGAATTTCCGACTAATTCTTGGATCCATGCCATCAACGCCTAATACCAATACTTTATTGGTGAGTGCCTTTCTTTTCATAAATTTAATCTCCCTCCCTTACCAATATTTTACTAATTAACATCTAATTGTTTAATATTGAGTTATCAATAATCTATTTGTGGTTCATCAAAAACCAACTATGTGTTCACTTTATCAATTTTATTTTTCTTTGGGAATCAACAAAAATAGATACGGGATATCAGATAAATTGATTAGCCGACTAGTAAAATAAGAATGTAAAATAATTTTCGAGTGGTAAAAATTTTTACAGAGCCTAAATAATAAGTTATAATAAAATTTGACACAACACGAGGGAGTGTTAGCTATCAAACTTACTCAACTGCAATATTTTATCGAAGCAGCCAAGTATAATTCTATTTCTATTGCTGCTGAGAAAAATTACATTTCGCAATCAGCATTAAGCTCTTCTATTGCAAATTTAGAGAAAGAGCTCAATATCCTTTTGCTTGAGCGAAACTGCAAAGGAGTACAGCCCACTGAGGTCGGTAATCAGGTTATCGAAAAAGCTGTTGAAATTTTTTCAATTATTGATGAAATACGTGCTTTCTCACCTGACTATCAATCAGAAATGATTCATATATCCGCCATTCCCTGTATTTGTGATTTTCTAATTCCCGAATGTATTATGAGGCTAACAAAGAATAATCTACCTCTCAAACTATCTGTTCATACTGATGAAACTACGGAAGTTATCCGCAAGGTAGTTTCTGGTTTTTCAAGTATAGGTCTACTTATTCATGACAGCACCTTATATTTAGGTACTCTGGAATATTATCCGTTATTTAACGATCGCTATGTACTATATGTGGGACAGGCTTCTCCGTTATACAATAAACAAAGTATCACTTTACAAGAAGCTCTATTAGAACCATATATCGCTTATCGTGAAGAATTTCAAACACAAAACTCAGGGTTAAGCTCACTTTTTAATGGCATACAAAAGCCAAATATCGCTTTCCGTACAGATGAACTCAGCAACATCCGTAGAATGATACAATACTCAAATTATGTTGCCTTCTTTCCAGAAAAAATGTCACAAAAAGATATCTATTTACAAAACGGGTCAATTCGTGCCATACCGATCTCTGACTTCGATACTAACATTTCCGTTGGCTATGTTATAAATCCAAAATATAGGATTCCTAATATTATCAATGATTTTATAAAATCATTATGTGAAAACTTTGAAGCCTTATAATTTTTTTGCCGGTCAAGGTGAAATTCACCCTAACCGGCAAATACAACATTTTATTCAATTTGATTTAGAAGAATGAAGTCAGTCAGCTTTTAACCATAAGGGCATTTCTAAAACCACTTTAAATAAATCACCATCAATTCTTATCTTAAACCTTCCTCCCTGTATATTAGTTAAACTTTGGGCAATGGAAAGGCCCAGACCTGATCCTTCCATCGTTCTGGATTCATCCCCTCGAACAAATCGTTCTGTCAGCTGTTCAGGGGGAATATCAAGGGGATTAGCGGATATATTTTTTACAGTTAGTAATCCATATTGGTCACTTTGGGAAACATTAATGTATACTCGTGAATGCGGCAGTGAATATTTCACTACATTAGACAACAGATTTTCAACTATGCGCCACATATGTTTTCCGTCGGCAGATATAAATGTCTTTTCATCTACAGCATTAATGTGCACATCCAGCTCTGCTTTTTTAATCTTTTCCTCATACTCACCGCATGCCTGCATAACCAGTTCTTGTAAATCAATTTTTTCCGCATTTACAGCAAGATTACCGCTTGAAGCCTTACTCGCTTCAATTAAATCCTCAATTAGTTGCTTTAACCTGGCAGACTTTTCTTCCAAAACACATAAATAATCATCGGCCTTTTCGCTTTTTAGATCCTCCTGCTTTAGCAAGTCAACATAATTGATAACGGAGGTTAAAGGTGTTTTCAAATCATGGGATACATTAGCAATGAGGTCGGTTTTCATCCGTTCCCCTTTAACAGCCTCGATAACGGCTTTTTTCAACCCTCCCTGGATACTTTGGATGTCTTTTGCAAAACCTGCGAAAGCAACCGATACCTGAGATCGATCTAACACATAGTCTATATTACCGGCTGAGATTTCCTTTACACCATCCATAATATGTGATAAAGACACAAGTGCCTTAGCCGCAAAATAAAAAGCAGCAACATTAAAGGGTATTATTAAAAAGAAAAAGATCAAAAATCCCTCACGGGTTTCTGCAGCTAATGCAAATAAAATACCGTTTACCGCCCCATACGCGAGGAGCAGCAGCAGTGTCCATATTTTAAAAGCCTTACCGCTAAAGAATAAATCGAAAGCTTTATAAATCAGTGTGTTTTTAATAAGCTGTTTGCTCTTAATCTGTCTGGCCATGGACAGGATATAATTTAGACCTATTAATACGCCTAACCCAAAGATAATGCCCGTGAAAAGTAATTCCACCCGGCCAGGGTAAGTAAAGTTTGTTGAGCTTACCATAACCACCGAGATCACAGCAGCGATAAAAACCAGTACGGAGTGCAGATCGGTATATATCCTGTCTACAAAGGAAAGGGTTATTACACCTCCCCGTTCCTGCCGCCCGGTAACCGTGACCAGATAAATAAAGGCTAAAAGCATCAAAACTATTGATGTTATAAACAAAATGGTCACATTAGTTGATAATTCTTTATATAGGGAATAACTCTTAAAATCATCAAAAAATACATCTCCCGGCTTTAACGGCTCAATAACCGCCGCATAAAACTCATACGGTGTATCCGCTAACATTTGGGTTATCTCATAGCTAAATGGATAATACGGCTCCGCCCCGGATGTCCACTGGTTATAATTTACAACGGTAGGCTGTTTTTGTATTAAGGCAAGCGCATCTTGGGCCGTTATATTGATGACGGTCTCTCCTGTTTGGGTATTCTTTAAATAGTACGCAAAATTAACTGTACCGGAAATTTTATTTTTTAAGTCGTAATAGCGCTGCAAATTACTTTTAAGGTCAAAGTCTTCTTTCGCACCATCCATAGCTTTAATATTTGCTTCACTTTTCAATTTAACGTTAAATTCCAAGGCATCTTGAACCAACCTGCCAAATTGATGCTTGAAATTGGAAGTATCATAATAAGTTTTACTATTTAGGGTGTCATAATGATACAACAAAAAAAGGCCGCTTCCAACAGTGCTCATCACGCACAGCCATACAATAATGAAAGCGGCAATTTTTGCCCCCGGCGAGTATTTAACATTTTTCAATTTTGTATCCAATTCCCCATACCACCTTTAAATATTTTGGTTCTTTGGGATTGATTTCAATTTTTTCTCTGATACGTCTAATATGTACCGGAACGGTATTCTCCGCAGAATATGACGGCTCGTTCCAGACATGCTCATATATTTGTTCGATGGAAAATACATGGCCCATATTTTTCATGAGGAACAGCACAATACCATATTCAGTTGCGGTTAATTTAACCGGTTCCCCATCCACGCATAATTCTTTAGCTTCTACATCAAGTTCTAAACTGCCGGTCTTTAAAATGTTGTTTTTGGACACCAAACTGCCCAGCGCTGTGTAGCGGCGCATTTGTGATTTGACCCTGGCCATTAGCTCCAGCGGGTTAAATGGTTTGGTTACATAATCATCGGCACCAAAGTTTAGCCCGGTAATTTTATCCGTATCCTCTGATTTGGCGGATAGTATTATAATAGGGATATTTAGTTCCTCACGAATCTTTATCGTTGTAGACAGGCCATCCAGTTCCGGCATCATGATATCCAGCAGAACCAGATGGATTTTCTGTTCAGACAAAGCCTTTAAGACCTGAATTCCGCTATAGGCTTTTACTACCCCGTAATTTTCTTGCTTTAGGTATATTTCCAAAGCATCAACTATTGCGCTATCATCATCACACACTAAGACATTCAGTTTATCCATTAAAATCACCCCACTATATTGTTATATTATCTTACAATTAAATCACCTGCCTTTATAAAATAATTCTGACAGGCAATCTTTGCAAAACACTTGATAAAATTATTAAGACTTTCTTAAGATTACCTACGCAATAATTCATCTCTTTCACCGGTCACTCCAATGAGTTAATGAATGAATTCCAGGCCATCACTCAAAAAGATACCGGTATTGAAGAAGTTGCCACTGAGGAAACCGGTCACAGTGGGTGGGTGCTATAGCATTTCTACATACCGTTCCGTTCACCAATTATGCAAAGTAGGAAAACCAAATTAAAAACCCGTCAGCCCTTTAAACGCAAGGGTTGACGGGTTTCTTTATAAAATAGTTATAGTCTCGGCATACTTAGGAACCTGCCCCAAAATAATATCGGGCGGTGAAATCCTTTCCATTTCTTCTTTGGTGGCTTTTCTGTCAGAAATCAGATACTGTAGCCCGGTGCCGTCCCATGCCCCGTTTATTATCGATGTTAACTCTGGCCAGGTACAAAAGTAGACATCTTCCCGATTTTCAATGAAGCCCCGTTCATAAAAACGAATACCTAACTCCTGGGCAATCATTCGGTATGCTTCCATGGCCTCGGCCAACACTGATTTGGTTTTTTCCCGCACGGCGGCCCCGCTTTGAGCCTTACCAACAAGTTTTTTAATTGATTTGTGTTTCCGAGAGGGCACCTTTTCCCTGATTTCCTTCCAGGCCTGTTCACATTTTTCTTTTTGCTCTGTCTTTAGTTTACTCAGATCAGCGGTATCCAAAGTGCTACCTATGATATTTAATAGGTATGTGGGGTCCTCTCTCCACCTGGGATTAATAATATCTAGCTCATATACAGCGCGGTGCCCGTATTCTTTCAAAAACTCTCAAAATGCTTGTTTAAACAGAGATTCAGAAATCAGACAAAATAAGCCCGCTTTCCTTAGGGAGCTCGGACTTTATTTCCATTAGGGTTTGCTATTAGATTTTTTATATAATACATGGTCGCAAGTGCTAGAGAAACCTTCGCTAGTAGCACCCCTTACTCTTTAGGCATAATTGCCTCTTGCCTTAAAAAGGAAAGGACAATGCACCTTTCCCACCATTGTCCCATAGCAATTAATAATTAACCCCAAAAACTTCTAAAAAAGCCAATGTATAAGCCATGATCATAATAACCGCAAAAGTACCAAGTTCACGCCAAAACTTTTCCCGTACTAGTCGCGGAACTTCAAGCAGTATAATAGTTACCATTGAAAAGATTAGTAGAACCTTCATCTGTCTACTCCCATAGATTTATTAATCCGGTTGAGGGTTAATAATCATACCGGTGCGCCTGATCTTCGCTTCTACTTCCACTTGAACGTCCAGGAGGGGAAATAATTCATCCCACTTTTTTTCATACTGCGGCCATTCCTTAGGATATTTCCTTCGTACCGCTTCTCCAAAACCGAATATGTCTGCATTTAAATCCTGAGCCTTTTCGATTGCTGCTAATACTTCATTCTGTATAACTGTTTGTTTTGCTTTTTCCAGCATCTTAATGTTTTCTGGATAAAATAGTTCAATATGGTCCGGTCTGATTTCACCAATGTTACCTTCTTCATTAACCTTTATTTTAATAGACATATTGCCGTCGTTACTGATGGCTGGTTTAACTTCACTGCTTGCCCTAATTATTTCCAAAGCCATTAACTGTTCCTCACCCCCTGGGTGAGGAACAACAACAATCCCACTTTTCACTTCACCATCTATCCAAAGAAAACCCCGGCTTTCCCCTTCATCCAAGCATCCCACTAAACTGTAATCTTTAAAAATTGCCGAACCACCCAAGACCAGCTTTCTGCTGGGATACATTGAATTTTGAGAGGTTTCTTTTTCTTGACCAATAGTCATTACTGGAACCACAGGGCGAGTGGTTGCACTCCTGGTAGCCTTTTCAAAATCAAGAATATCTATCATAGGAGCCTTAGCATTAAATTTAGCCGCTTGAATCATTTTTGTTATTTGTAATGCCCATACCTTTTCTACAGTCAGCTGAGTTTCAAGGGCCTCCTTAGCCCGTCCTTTAACCACAACAACCCAAGACCTAATATTGGGCTCAGCATCACGCCTAATAAAATCCATGACTGAGCCGATGTCCTTTCGTGCCAGACTTTCACCCACAATGAATACCCCTATCTCAGCAAGAAATAACTTTTTTCCGGTTTGCCGGGTTATATTTCGTAAGGCATCAAAAACGTTATACCCTGTATCAGTATATACGTTTACTGCTTCCTTGGAATTACCGCCACCATTGTCAGTGGTTCCTAGTTGCCCCGGCATTATTATCTGGGCTGTAACCTCTATCTTGTCAGGATCTTTGGCTGTATCAAATCCGACAGCTGCTACGATTATCCTTTCTTCTAACTCTACGCGGCTCCAGCAACCGCTCATGAATAATGTTAAAGCCAAGGTAAGTAGTAGTAGTTTCTTCACCTATGCTTTTCCCCCTTACCCTTTAAACTGGTAAGTATCAATAGTAGAGTAGGAATACCAACCTGAATGATAAGGAAATAAGGGGGCATAACCCCTGAAATCTGATAAACCAGCTGAACGACATTATCCCACAGCACAATGGAAAGGACAGTTACTAATGCACCGATAGGTAATACTATTGATTTAAAGTCACGCAAGTTTAGCCACTGGGCAATAGCTAAAACAGTACAATAATAGAACACAGTAACTTTAATGAAACCTCCTCCGATCCAGGCCAGCATTATAATAGGTTCAACCCGTTCTACTAATTCTCCCAATTTAATATACCTGGCTAACTTTAACGTAGGAAAGTTAATATCAGCGATCAATCCATCGAGCAATCCAACTATTATAAACATTAATATCGCCATAAAAAAGCCAACAGTAATTACGCCTTTTACAACAGCTCTTTTTACATCAGACGGTCGATTAAGATAGGGGATTATCATTAACATTACAACTGTTTCCGTAAAAAACAGTGCAGCCAAGTAAGCACCCTTGAGAACAGGTATAATTCCTTTCTCTAATACCGGCAACATAAGTTCTGCCTCGATATCTCTTTAAATAAAGATCACAAGGAGAGCTATCATGACTAGAATTAATGGCAGAATGATTTCATTTACGCGAGTAAATACTTCCAAGCCGTTACGTACTGCATAAGCTGACGCAATAACTATTCCAATCGAAAAGACAAGTAAAGGTGTCTCCAGCATAAAGTTGGTGGTGAAAATGTCGGCAAACTCTCTGACAATTGTTGCCGTAGTAAAGAGAAAAAAAAGAACATATATCAGTCCAACGAGTCTTCTCCTTGATCCGGTTATTGCAGCATATACATGTGTGCCTCATTAACTACTAAAACCCATCAGCCCTTTAAACGCAAGGCATGACGGGTGTTTGTATTTTATCCCGTTCGCACGGAAAACACTAACAAATGATCTGTCCCCCAAGTGTCCATTTCAAATGCCCATATCCAATACTTTTAATAATAATTTTTATCTTGCATGTAAACAGGAACAATACTTCTGTCATGTCGAAGAATTGAACATATTGTCCAAGACAAACCACAAGGCGCGAGGAGGATTATTAATTTGAAAGAAGCCAAGGAATTTAAAGTAATCGAATGCAAGGGAAGTCCTTATGAAATAGGCAGGCAGCACGGCGCGGCGTGCAGGGAAAATATCTTAAAATCTCTGGAGATGAATTTTGGTGCCCTTATACACGGGCAAAAGGCCACCAAAGAAGACGTGATTAACAATGCCCTGAAATTTCTCCCCAATGTAAAAAGCTTTGACCCGGCTATTATTGAGATGGTTAACGGGCAGGCAGACGGTGCCGGCATCAGCTTTGAAGAAGCATTCTCACTCAAATGCATGTTGGAACTGGGCTTGTATTATAACCAGATTATAGGCCTGTGCACCTCCTTTGCCGCTACCGGAGAAGCTACCGCAGACGGGAAGACCATCCTGGGGCAAAATATTGACTGGATGGCCGGTTTTCCCATGGACCTTTTAAAATTTGAACACAAAAACGGCCAAAAACAGCTTATACTTTCCCTGGGCGGTATTGCCGAGTACACCCTGAGCTCAGCCGGTTTTGGTATCTGCGCTAACTCTGTCTTTAACCCCGTGGAGGATTATTACATAGGTATCCCGCTGGGTTGTTACCTGCCCAAGGCAATGCGGCAGAAAAAAATTGGTGACGCCCTGGGCATCCTCTGCCTTGCTGCACGGGGCATAGGGTACTACCAGCTGGCCAGTGCCGATGGTGATATAGCCGGTATAGAAAGTGTTCTTGATGACTTCAATGTACTGCAACCGGAAAATGATATGCTGGTTCATGCCAACCATTATCTAACAGACAAGTTCAAAAAAGGAGACTGGGCATATATAATGCTGCCGGACAGCTACCTGCGCTTAACTCGCATGCAAAGGCTTATGGACAAGCAACGCGGTAGTATTACCCCGCAGGTAATGATGGACATATTATCTGACCATAACAACTACCCGGCTTCGATTTGCAGGCACGTGGACAACGACAAGCCGCCGCAATTCCGGTCGGAAACACTGGCTTCATTTATTATGGTTCCGGAAGACGGGGTAATGTATATAGCCTATGGGAACCCTTGTAAATACGAGTTTGTGGAATACAAATTATAATATTACTGCCCGGCCTGCACCGAAGGTATGTCAGGCCGGGCTAAATTTAAACCCGTACCTGATTACCCCTTCTTCCTCATAAATTTTTCTGAATACTGCTTGTACCGGCATGCCTATGGCAATCCCTTCTTTAGGAGGGTTAACCATCTGGGTAATCACCCGGGGGCCTTCTTCCAGCTCAACAATTAGTACGGGATAGCTGCCCTTACACCGGGCTTCCGTTTCAAATTCGGGCGGTGCGCCGCCCCCGGCAATGACAGTGTAGGAATATACCGCGCCCTTGCCGCTCAGCCGGACATCCTCAAAGCTTGCACCCTGCAAACAGTATTTGCACACCGCCTTAGGGGGAAAATTGATCTTACCACAGGACTTACAGCGCTTACCAGTTAACCTGTAGCGCTGGGGAACCGCCCTCTGGTACATAGGAATGGATATATGAGCGCTCATATTATCACCTCTGATCAGATACTTCTTTTTTGCTTTAGGTATTGGATATAGCTAATATATCTTTTGTACCCAAGCACAGCCTCGAAGGCAACGCTTTTGAGCACGGGTGTTTCCAAACAAAAGCTAAGCGCCTGGCTTCCGGAACCCGAGCCGTGGGAAGAAATCAATATACAGTCCCCGGCACAGGCTGATTCCAGTACCCGGCATAAACCCAGCAAAGACGAACAGGCCCCGGTATCACCGGTGTAGGGATAAACAACCCCCTCTTTTATCTGCTCATCTGTGCAGCCCATCTTTTTGGCCAGAGCAGTGGCGCTTTTGGCATCTGCCTGGTGTAAAACCACATGACGGTAATCCGTCATGTTCCGGCCCAATTTATTAGCCAGCCCCGTTACCGCACCCTTGACCGTTTCATTATAGTCAAGCGTGGCAAAGGTTTTCACTCCGATATCCCTGATATCTGTTTCCCCCGGCAACCGGTAGCGCAAGCCCATGGCTTCCCCGGATTGGGCGTAAACGCCTTCAAATACCAGGCCCGGCTCATCTTTAGCAAGCACAAAGGCACAGGCGGCGGCACCGAAGCCGTGCTCCAGGTCCACATCAGGCCCGGACACCGGAGCATCGGATACAACCACCAGCGCATATGGCTGTTCCGTTTGGTCCAGCAGGGACAGCGCCGCAAGGAGGGCTTCGGTGCCCGACATGGTGGAATTGCTATGTTGGGCAGTGAGCACATTTTTTTCCAGTCCCAGCGCCTCCACCAGGGTACCGGCCTGGGCCTTTTCCTGGTATGGGAAACCGGTGGACGCTACGGTCACCACGCCCACGCGGGAAACATCAATCCCCGCCAGGGCGTCTCTGGACGCTTCCACCGCCATAGTGATCACATCTTCATCTATGTCTAAAACTGTTTTTTCCCGCATGCCGGCAGAACATCTGCCCAGGGCGCTCTGATATTCCTCCCTCTTGATCCGCAGGTACGGCAGGTAGACTCCACAGGATATAATACTCTTAGTCATCAGGCATCCCCCCTCTGGTAAATGAATACCGCGGCTGTTCCACCGGAACCACCTACATTGTGGGATAAAGCATACCTGGCATTTTTAATCTGCCGGCTGGGCTCCTTGGCCTCATCCCGCAGTTGTTTAAATACTTCGCTGGCCATACCGCACCCGGTGGCACCAATGGGGTGCCCTTTGGCCTTTAAGCCGCCGCTGGCATTAACCGGCAGTTTGCCATCCGCCCGGGTAAAACCTTCTTCCAGTAAGTACTGTGCCCGTCCCTCCTCGGCAAAGCCTAAATCACCGTAAGCCAGTATCTCAGCAATGGTAAAACAATCGTGCACCTCAGCGAAATTTATATCTTCGGGTCCGACACCGGCCTGCTTATACGCCTCATTAGCTGCCCTGCGGGTTGCAAGCAGCCTGGTCATGCTGTCCCGGTCGTGTATGGCCAAATAATCACTGGCCGCTCCGAAACCTTTTAGATAAACCGGCTTATTAGTAAACTCTTTGGCAATCTTGGCGTTGCACAGCAGTACTACCGCCGCACCATCTGAGGTAGGGCTGCAATCCCATACGTTAAAGGGATGTGCCACCGGCACACCCTGCATGGCCTGTTCAATTGTTATTTCTTTACGGAACTGGGCTTTGGGGTTAGCTACCGCGTGACTGTGGTTTTTTGCCGCTACCATCGACAGATGCTTCCTTTTCAACCCGTATTCGTGCATGTACCTGGATGCCATCAGGGCATAGATGCCGGCAAAGGTAGAACCGGCCAGCCGCTCATACTCTGTATCCCCAGATACCCCCAACCAGTAACGACCTTTGTTGGAAGAAACATCCCGCATCTTTTCCACACCCGCGGCCAACACCATATCAAATTTGCCGGAGGCCACCGCACAGGCAGCATTATATAATGCATACCCTCCTGAGGCACAGGCATTTTCAATACGTACTGCATTGACGTGGGGCAGGCCCACGTGACCCATGAGCAGCGGGGCCAGCTGACCCAGTTGAAATCCGCTGCCTGCGCTCAGGCTGCCGATATAGGCAGCCCCGATCCGCTGCTGCTCCAGGCCCCTGTCTACACTCTGCAGCATTTCCAGGTAAGCTTCTGCAAACAGTTCTTTTACACCCTGGCCGGGGAAATCACCGTATTTGGTCTGCCCGGCACCAATAATAGCCACATTTTCCACCCAAGTCACCTTCTTTCTTACGCAGCATTCTATCTTCGCACAGCCTGTAAGCTAGAAATAAGTGCGACTAAGGTTCAGATGGGGTCCTTGTACCCGGAGGGTGCAAACCCCATCTGAACCAAGTCTTCTTTATATCTCCATTTCTTTAAGCAGCCTACCGGCTATCACCATGCGCTGAATTTCGTTAGTACCCTCGTAGATGCGGGTCAACCTGGCGTCCCGGTAAAAACGTTCCACCTGGAATTCCTTCATGTATCCCATGCCGCCATGTACCTGCACCGCCTTATCAACCACGCGTCCCAGGGCCTCGGAGGCAAAAAGTTTAGCCATGGGTCCTTCTTTCATCACCGGTATGCCCTGGTCCACCATCCAGGCTACCCTGTAGGTCAGTGCCCGGGCAGCTTCGGTATCAGTAGCCATATCCGCCAGCATCCACTGTATAGCCTGAAAGTTGGCAATGGGTTTACCAAACTGCACCCGCTGTTGAGCATATTGGACCGCTAACTCAATTAATTTATCACAGGCCCCCACGCAGCGGGCCCCCAGTGCCACCCTGCCTTTGCTCAATATTTTCAGTGCGCTGGAGTAACCTTTGCCTTCCAGCCCCAGCACATTTTCCCTGGGTACTTCACAGTCCTCAAAAATTACCTCCGAGGTATGCGAGCCGCGCAGGCCCATCTTCTTTTCAACAGTACCTATGGAAAAGCCCGGAAAGTCTTTTTCCACTACAAATGCAGTGAAGCCACCACGGGCACCTTTTTCCTTGTCCGTTACGGCAATAACGGTAAATACATTTGCTTCAGGAGCATTGGTGATAAAGTGCTTCATGCCGTTTAAAATCCACTTGTCGCCCTTTAAAACAGCGGAGGTCTTCATATTAGTGGCATCCGAACCGGAATCGGGCTCGGTAAGGGCGAAAGCACCCAACTTTTCCCCGCTGGCCAGTCCGGGCAAATATTTTTGTTTTATCTCCTCGCCGGCCAGTTCTACAATGCCGGTAGTGCCAATGCCCGTGTGGGCAGCAATATAAGTAGTGAAACTCATATTGGCCCGGCCCAGCTCTTCCAGCAGCAGGCATTTTTCCACCATGTTCAGGCCCAGCCCACCATATTGTTCCGGGATGCTCATGCCGAAAAGGCCCATCTCCTTGGCCTGGTCAATCAGGTGGCGGGGAATATGGTCTTCATCTTCTATTTGCATAGAACAAGGTTCCACTTCGTTATCCACAAAATCGCGAATAGTGCGCTTCATGTCTCTCATTTCATCAGTCAGGCTAAAGTCCACAGCTGGTCCCCCTCGTACTGATTAGTCAATTAAATCCTAAAGGCAACTCTATTTGTTCTTAAAGTTAGGCTTGCGCTTTTCCAGGAAGGCGGTGGTGCCTTCAATACGGTCTTCGGTGGAAAAGGCGATTGTCTGGGCCAACTTTTCAAAAAGCAACCCGGAGTGAATATCAGTATTGGCACCCACATTAATAGCGGCTTTAGCCAGGCTGACCGCCATGGGCCCCTTGCCCAGTATTTTATTAGCCATTTCCTGGACCGCCGGCAATAAGTCTTCACTCTGCTCTACTACTTTATTTACCAGGCCAATTTCTCTGGCTTCCCGGGCGCTGATAATATCACCGGTAAAAATAAGTTCCTTGGCCTTGCCTATACCCACAACTCTCTGCAGGCGCTGGGTGCCTCCGGCCCCGGGGATGATGCCCAGATTAACCTCGGGCTGGCCCAGTTTGGAGCTACTGGTGGCGATTCTTATGTCACAGGCCAGTGCCAACTCGCACCCGCCACCCAGGGCAAACCCGTCGATGGCGGCAATTACCGGTTTATCAAGGTTCTCCACATCATTTAATGTTTCCTGAGCTTCACTTTTCAACACTTCCAGGGTTTCGCGCTCACTTAGGGTGCGAATATCCGCTCCGGATGCAAATGCTTTACCGCCCGCCCCCGTAATGATAACCACGCGCACATCCTGGTTATAACGGCAGTCCCGGGCGGCCCGGCGAATTTCCGCCCATGTTTTAGAATCCAGTGCATTACGCACTTCCGGGCGGTTTAAAGTAATGACGGCAATATGCCCTTCTTTTTGCAATAGCAAATTTTGAAATTCCATAGAAGTCCCTTCCTTTGATAACAATTCTTAAATCTATTTATAGGTAATTGCTAGCCAACCCACTCCCATATGGCCGCAGCACCCTGCCCATGCCCTATACACATGCTCTCCACTGCGTACTTTGCACCGTAATAGGGCATCTCGTGCATAATAGTTGTGGCTATACGGGCGCCGGTGCAGCCCAGAGGGTGACCCAGTGCAATGCCGCTGCCTCTGGGATTAAGAAGTGGGTGGTTCCTAATGCCTAATTGTTCAACGCAATATAGAGCCTGGGAGGCAAAGGCTTCATTTATTTCCCACAGGTCAATCTGATCTATGGTCATACCGGCCTGCTTCAACGCCTTGGGAATGGCCACCGCCGGGCCGATACCCATAATCTGTGGATCAACCCCGACAACTGCGTAAGTTACCAGTCTCATTTTGGGTTTTAAACCCAGCTCCTTAATTTTTTCCTTGCTGGCCACCAGCACAGTAGCTGCGGCATCGTTGGTCTGGCTGGCGTTGCCGGCGGTAACGGTAGCTTTTTCATCCTGCATAAATACGGGCTCTAACTTGGCCAGTGTCTCCATTGTGGTACCGGGTCTAATGCCCTGGTCCCGGTTGACCACCATTTTTTCAGTACCCCCGTCACCGGTGGGCACAACGGCTTCAATGGGCAATATTTCTTCCTGAAACAGGCCTTCCACAGTGGCTTGATGGGCTTTAGTATGACTTTCCACGGCAAACTGATCCTGTTTTTCCCTACCGATATTGAACTTGCGGGCTACCATCTCAGCCGTGTAGCCCATGGAACTGGCATTGGGGTCGCAGAATTCCCCCAGCCTGGGATTGGGATTTGCTCCCATACCCATGGGAATATGGGTCATGTGCTGCACTCCGCCGGCAATGATCATGTCAGCCCATCCCATGGCGATGGTGGAAACCGCAAAGGCTATAGTCTGCAAGCCTGATGAACAGAACCGATCCACCGTGCAGCCCGGCACACTGTAAGGCATGCCGGCCATAATCGTTGCGTAACGGCCTATATTCGCGCCCATTTCCCCGGTAAGGGCGGTGCCGCCCAACAAAACATCATCTACCTGCTCTCTCTTAGCGCCCGTTATGTCTGCCCGTTCCAAGACCGAATTAATTACTTTGGCTGCCAAATCATCGGCTCTTATATTGCTAAACCATGATTTTTTGCCCGCCTTGGCTATACCTGTGCGCACCCCTTCAACCAGATAAACCTCTCTCATGTCAATCTTAACCCCCTCTGCCGGTCTATTTACAGTAGTTATAAAATCCCTTGCCGGTTTTGCGTCCCCATTCTTTGTTCACGAATTTCTCCACAACAATGGGTGAGGGTTTGTACTTGGGATCACCTGTTTCCTGGTAGCGCTCCATGCCTACATAGTAAGTAAGATCTATACCGGTAAGATCAAGGAGCCTGAACGGTCCCATGGGGTGACCCAGGGCATGTACCACCGCAGCGTCGATATCCTCCGGCGAAGCCACACCCATGTCGTGAATATACAGGGCTTCAGTTTTTATGGCTGACACAATTCGGTTGACCAAAAAACCGTATATTTCTTTTTGCAGCATAACGGGTATCTTACCCATCTTTTTACATACATCCATCACTGTTTCCACGGTCTCATCGGATACATGCGGTCCCTTGACCACTTCCACCAGCTTCATGACCAGTGCCGGGTTGAAAAAGTGCATGTTGCATACCTGGGCCGGGCGTTTGGTAACACCGGCTATTTTAGAACTGACGATGTAGGAGCTGTTGGTGGCTAAAATAGTATGTGGCAGACAGATTCTGTCCAGGTCGGCAAATATTTTGTGTTTAATGTCAAGTTTTTCGATGGCAGCCTCGATTACCATGTCGGCATCTTGTGCTGCTTCTGTTAAATCACCGGTAAAGGATATCCTGGCCCGGACAGCCTGTGCCTCATCCTCGGCAAGTTTACCCTTGGCTACCCTCTCCGGCAGGTAAGTATCAGCAAATTTTTCTGCCTTTGTTAAAATTTCTTCGCTTATGTCGGTACATATAACTTTGTAGCCTGCCAGGGCCGCAGAAAGGGCTATCTGGTGCCCCATATTGCCCGCCCCGGCCACACAAATATTCTTAACTTCAATACTTGCCATGCTTATACACCCCTTTAATTTTGTAATGTTAACTGACCACCAGCGCCTCCTCCGGACACTCAATGGCCGACTGATCAGCATTCTTAATTGATTCGGCCAGCATAACCACGTTGGGCAGAATATTGTTGGCAAAATACCGGGCGGCAGCAACTTTCCCCGCATAGTAGTTATAATCATGGTGTGCCGTGCCCAGTTCATCCATCTTGGCCGCTGCCACCAGCGCCTGGTCTAATAGAGCCTCTCCTGAAAACAGCTGGGCACAGCAGGTTAGTACTTGAGTCGCGTAAAGAGGTATCAAATGGCCCTTTTCTGCTTTATTAGCATAGTAAGAGGCATAAATGTCCCTGACTTGGGCCACACTCCGGTAAGCCTTTTCCAGGTTAGTAAACTCGACCGCAAATCCTACGGCATCTTTATTCTTTTCCAGGAACTCTTGTCGGTCTTGCATCCAGTTTTCAAAGGCCTGACCTTTTTGCATTCTCATTTTTCTACCCACCAGGTCCATGGCATGGATAAATGAAGTCCCCTCCCAGATGGAGAGTATCTTCACATCCCGAGCGTACTGCGAAACCGGGTACTCTTCGGTGTAGCCCACCCCGCCGTATACCTGGACAGCCTGCCCGATCATGGGCCAGGCTGTCTCGCTGGCATAGGTTTTGATCATGGGGGTGAGTACATCGGCCAGCCCCTGACACCGGGCGGATTTCTCCTGTTCACTGCCGTGCTCGGCAATATCCAGGTAGTAAAAACCCCTGAAAATCATGGCCCGTACAGCCTCCACCTGGGCCTTCATTTCCAATAGCATTCTTTTTACATCTTCGTGCTTAATTATCGGCACCCGGCCCTCCTTGGGATTGGTAAACGGCCGGCCCTGGATACGCTCGGTGGCATAGCGGCCAGCAAAATAGTATGCCGCGGCCATTTGGGCCAGCGCGTTATGTCCGGTGCCAATGCGAGATTCATTCATCATATTAAACATCATGGCCAAACCCTGGGAAAATCCTTCACCATCTGCCGGGCTGCCCACCAGTATGCCGTGGCAATTATCATTCTCACCAAAGTTCAGCATAGCCGTGGCTGACGCCCGGAGCCCCATCTTGTGCTCCACCCCGATACAGGTAACATCATTGGGCTCACCCAGACTGCCGTCATCGTTAACCCAAATTTTAGGTACTATATAAAGCCCCAGGCCTTTGGAACCGGGGGCCCCTCCTTCCGGGCGGGCCAGCACCATGTGAATAATATTTTCGCCTAAATCCACTTCCCCGCCGGTAATAAACATCTTAGTGCCCTTTATCTTGTATATGGCCGGATCGCCGGTGGGATATGCCCTGGTGGTGGAGTCACCCACATCGGAACCGGCATTGGGCTCGGTGAGGCACATAGTGCCGCTCCACCGGCCGCTCAACATATTTTCGATAAACAGTTCCCGGTCCTTGTCGCGGCCAAACTTGTGAATCAGATTGGACGCCCCGGTGGTGAGCTTGATGTAAGACGACAGCGCCGGGCAGGCTGCCATAATCATTTCGTTGTAGGCCCTGTATAAAGTTAGAGGCATCAAGGTATCTGAGCCCAGCGACTCATTGGTGGAACCCCAGCCATTCTCCTGTAGAAATTTATAAGCCTCTATGTATGACAGCGGTAGTTTAACCACACCGTTTTTAAATACAACCCCATTTTGGTCTCCCTCTTTATTAACAGGAAAAACCACTTCTTTGGCGATCTTGTAAACTTCGTTTAGAATAAAATCCACATCGTCCATTTCATAATTTTCTTTAAATTTAGCCAGGTTAAAAATCTCTTCCATATCCAGCCATTCATTCAATATGAACTTAAGGTCCCGCACATCGTATGCAAAATCAGCCATTTAATTAAACCTCCCCGCTTTGCAAACTTTTTGCTAAACCTTAATTGAGCAAAAGGCATGCCACTACTCCAAAACTCAAACAAACAGGCTAAATACCCCCAATAGGCGACATTAATGCTACCTGTTGGGTTTCAATTTGTTACCTCCGGGTTGCTTAATTAAACAAAAAAACCATATATCACACTAAAAAAATGACCACCCATGTTGGTGGCCGGCTTCATTTACAAAACATTAGTCAAAAAAAGTTCGCCAAACAGATAGACCTGAAGGGGTATTCAGGTTGCCGAACAATATAGCACCTGCTGCAGATATTGAAGTTATTTAACATAAACACCTTTTTGGCACAGGGCTTGCACTATTATGACATTTAATAAATGAGTTAAAGCCTTTTCGGGGCATCCCAACAATTTCAATATAACAAAGGAGAGGTTTGAAGATGACAATAGCAGGCATTAACAAAATTTGTGTGGTTGGCGCGGGCAACATGGGGCACCAAATAGCCCTTTGCTGTGCTGTGGCAGGCTATCAGGTAAAGTGCACCGACATCAAGGCAGAAATCTTAAAAACTGCAGAGAACTTTGCCGATACTTACCTTCCCAAGCGGGTAGCCAAAGGCAAAATGACTGAGGAAACTGCCCGGCAAGCCAGGGCTAACATTTCCTTTACCACGAGCTTAAAGGAAGCTGCCCAAGACGCCGATGTAGTTATTGAAGCTGTGTTGGAAAATCTGGATCTTAAGTTAAAGCTCTTTGCTCAATTGGATGAAATATGTCCATCCCATACCATCCTGGCCACCAATAGTTCATTTATTGTCAGCTCAAAAATTGCACCGGCCACCAAGCGTCAGGATAAGGTTTGCAATATGCACTTTTTTAATCCCGCTATGGTTATGAAGCTGGTGGAAGTGGTCAAAGGACCGCATACCTCGGAAGAAACGGCCAATATAATTTTTGACCTGTCCAAGGACATTGGCAAAATGCCGGTAATGCTGCAAAAAGAAATATCCGGTTTTTTGGTCAACCGCATTGTGTCCGCTATCAACCGGGAGGCAATGCATATCTACGATATGGGTGTTGCCTCTTATGAAGATATTGATACCGCTGTGGTAAACGCGCTGGGACATCCCATGGGGCCGTTCCGCATGATGGACCTTACCGGTATCGACCTGGCCTATCACATTGGCATGGAGCGTTACCAGGAAAGCGGAGACCCGGCCTCTAAGCCCTCCCCCATTGTGGTGGAGAAATTTGTTAAAAAAGAATGGGGCCAGAAAACCGGTAAAGGTTTCTATGACTACACTAAAAAGAAATAACTTTGATAGTTTAATATGGAAAACTTGCCCACTATTACGTTTTTAAGGAGGAATTGACTTGGAAAATACCAAACTGGTGGTGGCCAAAGAAGAAGGCTATATTATTGCTACCATCAATAATCCCCCGGCTAATGCACTGGGCCAGTCAGTACTAGGTGACTTAAATAATCTACTGGATGAATGTTTAAATGACGATACAGTTAGGGCAATCGTCTTAACCGGTGCCGGGGAAAAATTATTTTCCGCCGGCGCCGATATTAAAGAGTTTGCATCTATTCAAGCAGGTAACCGACCTAAAATAAGCGGGCATGACCTTTTCCTTAAAATAGAAAATTACCCTAAACCCATTATCGCTGCGATACAAGGTAGTGCCTTTGGCGGTGGTAATGAGCTGGCTATGAGCTGCCACCTTAGAATTTTAGCCGATTCGGCTAAAATTGGCTTACCGGAAGCAAAACTGGGCATTATCCCCGGTTGGGGAGGTACCCAGCGTTTACCCAGACTAATTGGCAAAACCAGGGCATTAGAAGTGATCCTTACCGGTGAACCCTTGAGTGCCGAACAGGCTTATGAATTTGGGCTGGTAAACAAGATTGTTCCCGCCGGACAAGTGCTTGAAGAAGCAAAAAAACTGGCCGCTAAAATGGCTAAAGGCGCCCCCCTGGCCATCCGGGAAATCCTCAAAGCGGTAACCCAGGGCCTCAACACCACCCTTGAAGAAGGTATCAAAATAGAGCAATCCGGGACTCAAATAGTATTTGCCAGTGAAGATGCTAAAGAGGGCAGCAAGGCTTTTTTACAAAAACGTACGCCTAATTTTCAGGGGAAATAATCTACAATACTTAACTTTAGATAAAGGAGTGCTACACATGTCCAGCAACTTTATTTATTCTAACCGCGACCATAAATTTATCCTCAACGAATGGTTGGATACAGAGAAAGTGTTAGGCTTTGACGCCTTTAGAGATGATTACGAGATGGATGACATCGATATGATCATGGATGAGGCGCTGAAGGTGGCCAAAGAAGTAGTTGCACCCACCAACATTGACGGGGACCGCATGGGGGCGAAACTTGAAGACGGCAAAGTAACTACCCCTCCCTCATTTCATAAGCTATATAACTTTATGCAGGAAAATGGGTACGGTAATTCCCAGTATGACCCCAATGAAGAAGGCAAACTGCCGGCAACGCTGCACTTGCCCATAAGCGAATTCTTTAATGCCGCCAACCCGGCCTTCCACCCCTATATAGGACTGGCCGGGGGCTCTACCAATTTAATCAACACTTTCGGCCGGGAAGAGGATAAAGAAAAGTTTCTACCAAAAATGTTCAGCGGTGAATGGGCTGGCACCATGTGCTTAACCGAACCTTGCTGCGGTTCGGATGTGGGTGAAATTACTACCAAAGCTTTTCCCACGGACAACCCGAGGGTATATAAAATAAAGGGCACCAAGTGCTTTATTACTGCCGGAGATCATGACCTTACCGGTAACATCGTTCATTTATTACTGGCTAAATGTGAAGGAGCCGCACCGGGTACTAAAGGCATTTCTTTGTTCATTGTACCCAAAATTTGGGTTAACGATGACGGTAGTCTGGGTGAGCCAAACGATGTTACCACAGTAGCCCTGGAACACAAAATGGGCATTAAAGGTTCCGCAACGGCTATGTTAAGCTTTGGTGATGAAGGCACCTGCCGCGGCATTCTACTGGGCAGCCCGCCGGATGAAAAGGGCAAAGCTGAAGGTATGTCCCAAATGTTCGTGATGATGAACGGTGCCAGGCAAGGTACGGGCATTACCGCTATGTCCATTGCACAGGCCGCTTACAATTATTCTCTGCAGTATGCCCAAGAACGCGTTCAAGGTAAGTCCTTAAGCAATCCCAAAGGTGAGCGGGTAAGAATTATTGACCATGCCGATATTAGGAGAATGCTATTATTTCAAAAATCCATAGTTGAAGCCTGCCGGGCCATGCTGATGAAGAATGCTTATTACCTGGACCTCACCCGTCACAGTAATGATCCGGAAGAAAGAAAAATGGCCATGCGAAGAATTGAAGTCAATAACCCTCTGGTCAAAGCTTATCCCTCCGACATGGTATGGCAAACCACCGCTGAAGCTATACAGATTCATGGCGGTTACGGTTTCACCGAAGAATACCCGGTAGCACAGTGCGCCCGGGATGCAAAAATACTTTCCATTTGGGAAGGTACTAACTTTATTCAGTCGCTGGACCTAGTTTTTAGAAAATGGACTTTGGATCAAGGGGTCATATTTACTGAATGGTTTAGAGAAATAGAAAAATCTATTGAGGATAATAAGGATCGTGACGGGTTGGCCAGGGAATATGAAATTATGCGTGAAGCAGTGGGTGCCTACAGGGAAATTCAGGGTTTTATTACCTCAATCCTTCCTCAAAATATGGGAAAAGCCCCATTATATACTACGAGAATCCTTCACGCTACCTCCATGCTCTGGGGCGGGTCCCTTTTGTTTGAACAAGCTGCCATAGCGACCAATAAAATGCAGGAGATTGGTACAGATCATTTCGATTACCCGTTCTACCAGGGCAAAGTCCAAACGGCTAAATATTATATTAGAAACATAGTACCGGAAATATTTAAAACAGCTGAGGTTATTAAGGATTGTGATACTTCGGCCATCGATATCCTGGAAGAAGGTCTATAGAGGATTCAGGGGGCGCACAGGCATTAGAGCACATATATAAACTACCTCAGAGGTTTTTCCCGAGGTAGTTTATATTCACCGAACCATAGCTCCATCCAGATCTTTTAATTTTCTCCATATAGTAGTGCGACTTGTACCGGTAATTTGAGAAATTTCCTTTATGGGTGCGCCGGTGGAAATAAGGTATTCAATAATCTCCCGCTCCATGTCTTCCATTTTGCCAATTTTTATATTTATTCTGTTTTCATCTCCTGCGGGGACCGTATATGATTTTTTTATTTTTTCGTTAATTAGACCGGTAATCAGTTCTTCCGCATTTTGATTTTCTTCAATTAAAAAAACGTACTTTTGGATTATGTTCTGCAGTTCCCTAACGTTTCCGGGCCAATTGTATTTTTGCAACTTTTCTATAGCAGCCTTGGTTAAAGGTGGAACACTTTTTTTCTCCTCGTTACTGAATTTATTGACCAGAAATTCAGCCAGCAATGCTATATCTTCTTTTCTCTTGCGCAAAAGCGGGATATCCAGGTTGAGTACTTCCAGGCGGTGAAAAAGATCACTGCGGAAATTGCCCTCCCGGACAGCCAAAGTGAGTTCATAGTTGGTAGCCGCAATTATCCTGACATCCACGGGAAGCACCCTGTCGCTACCCAGCCTCATTATTTCCCGTTCCTGCAAAACACGCAATAGCCGGGCTTGTACGGGTAAGGTCATTCCACTGATCTCATCCATGAAAATAGTTCCCCCGTGGGCCATTTCAAATAATCCGGTTTTACCGCCTTTTTTGGCTCCTGTAAAAGCACCTTCCTCATAGCCAAACAATTCGCTTTCCAGCAGGTTTTCGGGTAGGGCGGCGCAATTAACGGCCACAAAAGGACCTTCACGCCTTTCGCTCTCATTATGAATACTCTGGGCAAATAGTTCCTTCCCGGTGCCGCTTTCGCCACAAATCAATACGGTAGCATTTGCCCCGGCATATTTCTTAGCCCTGGTAATGGTATCCATAAGCAGTTCACTGCTACCGATAATATCGTTAAAGGTATGCCTGGCGTAAAGTCCCTTTTTATAAAGTTGGCGCCGCAAATTCTGCTCCATTACCTGAATACGGTCCACACTCTGGAACATGGTAACAATACCGTTTCTTTTATTACCCAGAAAGATAGGCATAGTGTTCACCCAGAACTTCTTGCGGCCCACCTCTTTATAAGTTTCCGTGCCCACCTTATCAATATTAATTAAAGCCCCCAAGATGGTGGATTCCCGTAAGTTATCGATATGCCTGCCCACCAGGGTACGGGCTTCCATTTCTAAAAGATTTTCCGCTGCTTTATTCATAAAAGTAATTCGGTGGTGCTCATCAATGGTCAGAATACCATCATTGGATGATTCCAATACCGCCTTATATTTTTTAAAGCGATCTTGGTCTCTTCGAATCCCCCGCAGCAATTCCACTGCCCTTTTTATGGAGCCATATATAGCATCATTCCCCGAATGCACCAGCACAGCATTGGTACCTGAGCTTTTTGCCATTTCATAAACACACAGCCCCGTACTTACAATTACTTCTAAATCCGATCTCAATATTCTGGTTACTTGTTCATCCATCTCATAAATATTGGTGTACGGGTAGCACTCAACTTCTATATCCAATATGTCAACTACAGTCTTGAATTCAGGGCTAAAATCCTTAGTCTTATGACCCAAAAATGCAATTTTACGCCCCATGCCCCGGGCTGCATGCAACGCCTTTAATATATCAAATGAAGTTACCTCAATTAAAACAACGGGAAGGGAAACTTCTTTCTTAATTTTTTCACCGGTTACCCCCCGGCTGATGATTATATCTACTCCTTCATGTTCAAATTGATACGCTAGTGAAACCCCTTCCTCCAATACCCCCTCCCTTACCTCCAAATTCAAATTCATTTCACCGGCCAATGTCCTGATCATCTTGGTCATCTCCGGGTAAGTGGAAACAACCCCTATCTTGGTATTATCCATGTTATAAAGATACCCCCTATCACACTCAACTGGAAACTGGGATAACAGGCAAAATTTTCGGAATATATTAGCTACCAGTTTATCATTTTGCAAGTATTTGAACAATACAGAAAAATCTATCACTTATTTTACGCTTAATACCTAAAAGAAAAACTAAGGAGTTATGCTTTAACTGACCATAACTTCTTAGTCTTTTAATCAAAGATCATAATATTTGAGTTAGCTAACATACAATTGCTATCTCACATACAATTCCATGTCAAACCCTTCCTTACTGAGATAGCGGTCAAAAATATAATGACGGTACTTTACATATTCCTCATAATCACAATGTATACCCTCTTCTTTTAATAACTTTTGAAACTCTTTTAAGTCCGGAGGGCAACCTTTAATGAAAATGGGTTTGTTTATGTTGGGGTTGTCTTTGTTGCGGTGGTAGGCACACTTACCAAACAAAACCGTTTTCTCAAAACCCGGTGAGGCATCCTGCCTTTTGCCACTTACAAACTCAACCCCCGGAAACGGCTCACCCTTAAAAGCCGACATAAATAAAAGTAAAACCGGGTTAAAAGCAGCGGCGCAGGCTGTGCAAAGAGAGTCATCATATTTCCTAAGGGCCAACCCCTTAATACCACGTTTTTGAAAACCAGCGGGCATGGTATTGTCCTCTGTCCACTCCCAAGTATAATCCAAAAACTCGGCATGATCCGCTATTGCTTCTCCACGGGTTTCAAGCTCCGGCAGCTCAATACTGCCCCCGTTACGCGCGGCAAAATATTTTATGTGCTCCACCTCGCCGGCATCGTAACCAAGCAAAGCTGCACCAACTACATCACAGGCTAAAATATCTCTGGAAGCCGCCAGAATATCTTTTCGGAATGCCTTCCCTGAATGGCCCGGCCCTTTTTCCAGCGCAAAGATACCATCGATAATAGTAAGCTCCACAGGCAGCACTTCAGCTATTCTTGGGAACATATGCTCCAAATTTTCATCCCGGGCGTGGCAAAACTTTTTGGTCTTCCGGTGCAGGCAGCCTTTTAAGTTTTTAATACCCAGTGAAACTTTGCACTGGTTATGTGTTTTAAAAACCGGAACATTAATGATTTTATCCACTTCTAGCGCCGTGCGGGCTATAGAAAAATTAAAACCGCCAACATCCACGTCCTCAAATTCGTCCTTATTAAAGTCAATCAAATTTACTCCGTATTTTTCACGTAGTTTTTCATAACCTAGCATCTGAAATATTCTTTCTGTGGTTGATCCGAAACTACCAAGAGAAGCCTCCCCAATGGTTAAATCATTAAAACCGGCCTCATGCAGTACCTGCACCAGAGCAAATATTACCGCACTTGTGGTAAGCACACCATAGGGAGGAAAAGGTAATTCAAAATCCCAGGATACCAAGTTAGGCTTAATTAGGATTTTATCTTGCTTACTAAAACCTTGCAGCCCGTCGCACAGTTCCAACGCTTCTTTTATTGAATTATAAGTATCGTTATGTTTAACGATAGAAACTACCGGTTTGGTCATAATAATATCCCCGTAAAATTTGATAAAGTTTATTAATGCGCACTTTGTTGCGTACCCATAATTGAGGCAACAATTTTTTGAATCCCATACACGCCCATAACCAGTGCAGTACCACCAACTAATTGGATGGCAATCCATAAATACGGCTCTGGTGCCGGTGGAACCTTAGCAGCAACGGCTGTAATCACCAACAGCATGAAGGCATTGGTATTGAAGACCAAGGGTAAATGATCCTTTAGCAGAACAATAGCGCCTACAAATAAACCAATATATATAAGCTGGGCCGGAAAGGAGCCAATTACCGGGGCCAACACTTTAACAAACATCACAAGTAAAGGGTAATTAAGGATACCAAAGAAGGCACCAATGAGGATATGGGGTATTTGTTTATGATCCATATGGGCCAGGAAATATAGAATCATACAGGCAAATGCGGGCCAGGTGGCTAAATGGTTTAAATGCAACACTGTTTCAGCAATCAAAACCAGGGCAACAAGTAAAGTGCAAAAAATGATTTTACCCTTGGAAAATAACGGAGGCTTTTGTTGTTCCATAGTTTGTTTCTCCTTTCAATTATTAATTAATCAATGGGCTCTCTGCTTCTGTTCTTCCTCTTCGATTAACTTCCGTTTCAACAACTTACCCACCACAGATTTGGGTAATTCCTGCCTAAACTCCACCAGCTTGGGCACTTTATAAGGAGCTAATCTTTCTTTGCAAAAGGCAATTATCTCTTCTTCAGTACCACTTTGCCCTTCTTTTAATACCAAAAATGCTTTTACTGTTTCGCCCCGGTATTTATGGGGTACGCCTGCCACAATGGCCTCACCAACCTTGGGGTTCTCATAGAGCACTTCCTCCACCTCACGCGGGTAAATATTATAGCCGCCGGCAATTATGGTATCCTTTTTCCTGTCCACAATATAAAAATAACCGTCTTCATCCATTCTGGCCATATCGCCGGTGTATAACCAGCCATTCCTTAGCGCTTTCTCGGTTTCATCAGGCCGGTTCCAGTAGCCTTTCATAACCTGTGGGCCACTTATAACCAGCTCACCAACCTCACCTACCTGCAGTGACTTAGTACCTGTTTCAATATCGACTACCGCCGCATGAGTGCCCGGGTAAGGGACACCAATACTGCCTGTTTTATCCCTTAAGTCAAAAATGGGACAGCTGATAGCCACCGGTGAAGCTTCGGAAAGGCCATAACCTTCATTGATAATGGAGTTTGTCCCCTCCAGCTTGGCTTTCATGCGATTTAATGTTTCCAGGGGGATGGGGCCGGACCCGCTTTTATATAAACCAACCTTGCCAAAATCTTGGAAATCCTTAAGTTCAGGGCTATTTAACAAAGCGGTGTACATAGTTGGCACCCCGTTAAAGAAAGTGGGTTCATATTCGCTGATTACTTTGGCCACGTCCGCAGGTACAAAGTTAGGCAACGGGATCATGGTAGTCCCTGCCGCTACACAAATATTCATGCACGAAGTCATGCCGGCCACATGGAAGAAAGGTAGCACGCCTATAATACGTTTTTTCCATGTCCCACCGGCGAAGAACTGGTCGGCCTGACAGGTATTAGCGTAAAGGTTGAAATGAGTTAACATGGCCGCTTTAGGCACACCGGTAGTACCTCCTGTGTACTGAAGAAGAGCCACATCCTCAACAGGATCAACATCCACCCGGGGCGGTGCAGGACGCTCCTCGCCGTACAAATTCGGGAGCCATATGGTGTCACCCGGCATTTCACTTGGTTTACCTGAGAGGCTGGTGAGAATAACCTTTTCCAGACCGGTGTTTGATTTTATGTTCTTTATCCGGGGGTACAGGTGGGCCAGTGTTATAATCATCTTGGAGCCGGAATCGTTTACTTGGTATTCTATTTCTCTTTCCACGTACATGGGGTTAGTGTTTACCACTATACCGCCCAAACTTAAAATAGCATAATAAGAGATGACAAAATCCGGACAATTGGGCAGCATTAGCGAAACCCTGTCTCCTTTATGCAAGCCCAATTCATAAAGGGCAAATGCCACCCTTCTTACAGAACCGGCCAATTGTTGATAAGTAATTTTCTTACCGTAAAAGATTATTGCCGTATTGTCCGGCGTACTTTGCGCGGAACTAAAAAGCAGGCTGTGTAGCGTCCGAGGTTCTATTTTAAATTCCCAGGCGACTCCCCCGGCCCTATACACATCCAAATATGGCTTTGAAAAATCCAAACTCTGTTCCCCCCCTCGGATTAAATAAAATTATTTTTACTTTACGGCAATTTTAAAAAGTGCAAATCTTGTGCCATTTTTAAAAAGGCTTTTGGTGCGGGAATATCAACGAATTGGTTTCTTATTTAAACAATGGCTGTTTCATTATGAATTCAAGCACATTTAGCATGGGACAAAAAAAGACCACTTTCGTGGTCGCAATTTGGTAAGCACTTACAGAAATGCCGCTTTTAGTTACGCTATTAGTTACCCTATCCCCCCGAAACTAGGGTTATCAGTTTTATGTTTGCGCCGTCAACCAGTGGTTTCGTATGCAATTGGCCGCAGGGTAAAACCTTTCCGTCCACTATTACCAATGTCATGGCATCGGCGGTTTCCCCTGCCGCTTCCAGAGCATCGGCCACAGTAATACCCTTTTCAAAATTGATTTCTCGCCCGTTTACCGTAATCATCAGAAATCGAAAAGCACCTCTAATTCATAGTCGTTGATATCGAACTGTGAACCGGTTGCGGCAGAACGCTCGTTATAGAAGAAATCCGGTAGTCTGTCGTCTTCCATAGTCATTCCCGCCATTTTGTTGAATGCTCTCTCGGTCAACAGCGTTTTTACACCCATCATTGTAACCCTTGTGACGTCGGATTTCCCACCGTACAGAGCTGCCATGAGTTCTCCCAGTAGTGGTATTCCGGGAACCATATGGGAAAAGGCAAAAATACACATCATACTATCCGCAAAACTCATGGCTACTTGCAACTTGTTAGAGACATATGCTTGTGCCGCCCGCCCGCAATCATCAAAAGCACGACCCATGGTAAGACCTGCGGTATGGTCTGCTCCCATAGGACTCGTGGCATAGGTGATCCCCGTACCCTTGGTGTTGCGTGGATCATATCCGGCTATTGCCTGGTGTTTTACCACCGGAATACGCTTACACCCTAGGTTTTGGCCCGTAGCCTCACACCCGTTCCCAAGAAGATTGCCAAATTGTGTACCGTCCGCCATTTCCTTCAATAAACCAAGAGCGGCATCCGCGTCACCCCACTTAATCTTACCGACTTCCATGCACATAGCAACGGCGTTGGCGATTTCAATGGTATCCACACCGAGATCATCGCAGATGCGATCCATCCTGGCAATAGCATCTAAATCAGTAATGTGACAGTTGGGCCCAAAAAGTGCTATGGTTTCATATTCGAAGCCGGAGGTGAGATAATTCCCGTCCTTATCATTGTATACATTTGAGCACTGCAACACACAGCCTGGCTGGCAGGAAAGCTTATTACGCCCACCCCGGGTAGCCAAATTGGCCATAAACCTGTTTGTTCCAACCTCTTGGTATTCAGGAAATAGGTTGCCCGAAAAATTATCCACCGGGAGAATGCCGTTAGCGCCAGTTACTTCGATAGTTGAAATTGTACCGAATTTCTGGAAGGGATCATTTTTAGCACCCTCGGCAATCATTTTATTAAGCTTTTTACATACCTCTTTAAACTTGGCCTCATCTGCATATTTAACGTTATACGGCTCCTCGGGCTTTTCTATTACCACACCCTTAATACGCTTGCTTCCCATTAACGCACCCAGACCACCGCGTGCAGCGGCACGACTTGGATGGCCTGAGGCAAACTCGGAAACCTGTATCGAGGCACTTCTATAAAGGCGTTCTCCTGCACTACCTATGGACACAGTGGCCAGCTTATTACCGAACAGTTCATTTATTCTATTGACCAAATCGTAATTATTTATTCCTTCATAGTTGCTAAAGTCCTTCAATGATACTTTACCCTTAGCATCAATATGCACAAGCCAAAGGCCGTTACTGGCGGGAAGCTCCTTGATTACAATTAATTTTATGCCTTGTTCTGCCAATAGGTATGCCGCATAGCCCCCTACGTTGCTTTCTTTGATCCCTCCGGTCAGGGGGCTTTTACCACCAACGGACATGCGGTGTGTCGTTGTTAAATTAGTACCCGCAAATACGGTCGTACAGAAAATAAGTTGGTTTTGACTGCCCAATGGATCACATTGGGGAGGAACATTCTTTATCATGTATTGTGCAATTAGTGCCTTGCCTCCCAGCTCACGGTATTCTTCATCCAGAGGTTCTTTGCTGACCGTTAAGGTTTTCATATCAATCATTAATTTTGACCACATAGTCATACTCTCTCCTTTCATTTATTGGAACAACCGATTCATTAAGCATCGTAGGCAGACTTTATCATTTCTTCCACCTTGGCGGCAGTGATGCGGTAGGGCACCAGGGCGAAGCCTGTATCTGCTGTGACTAAAGGTGCCACTTTGATTGCTGCTTCAAGGGAAACTCCCAATCCTTTCAGATTAGTTATTTCCACCGATTTGATTAGAGAGCGTATGGCCTTACGGGCAATGGCACCTATTTCTTGGGGAGTTGCTTCCTCTGCAACTTCCACTCCCAAACACTCGCAGATCATCCGTACCTTTTTGTATTCTGTTTTAGCTGCATATTCAGCTACCTCAGGTAGAATTACTGCACAGGCAATTCCGTGGGGAATGTGAAAATGAGAACCCAACGTATGGCCAATGGAATGACCAATATGGACAAGACCATTAGTAAACGCCATTCCCGCAAACATGGAGGCGAGTATCATCTGCTCTCTTGCTTCGGCGTTAGAACCGTCACGGTAAGCCACAGTAAGCCATTTAGCAATAGAGCGAATTGATTCCCGCGCCAAAGCATCCGAGAGAGGATTTGACTGTCCTCCGGTAAGAGATTCCACAGCATGAGCTAAGGCATCCACACCGGTTGCTGCAGTCATCTTGGGAGGCAGTCCCAACGTAAGGTCAGGATCTATTATCGCCAGTGTGCCCACGCATACCGGGCTTACCACACTATCTTTATTTCCTCGCGAGGTGCAAGAGACGACGCACATATTAGTGACCTCACTGCCGGTACCGCTGGTAGTGGGTATGAAAACCATGGGCACGCCCGGTTTGAGATTCTTTTGCACACCAAAGTAATTCATAATAGGAGGTGTATTGTTAATTAAGACATTGATACCCTTTGCTGAGTCCATGGCACTACCTCCGCCTACTGCTACAATGCCGTCAATTGCTTCATTGCGTGCCATTTCTGCCGCCTCCTCAATCATGGTATCCGGAGGATCAGGGAGTACACCGTCAAAGCAAATGGTATTAATTCCGGCATTTTGAATATTCTCCACAATGGTATCGGCAATACCAACCGCCTTAAGCCCCTTGTCATAGACCACAAGGACTTTTTTGCATCCCAGCTCGCGGACCTTGAGACCGGTTCGCAAGGATGCACCGCTACCCATGATAACGGGAACAAAAATTTCGTACGATGTGATCATTTACCTAACTACTCCTTCCTTTTTAACACTTTAAATAAAAAATTGGTTATTATTAATTGGTCCACTGCCAAATTGCATTATTCTAATGGTATCACTGCGACTGTTTAATGATATACGTACTACTCATACGAAAAAAAGCGTTATATTTGTGCAATTTGCACTATTGCGAATTGCGCCACTTAATCAAACTATACTATTATACAGAAAAAGGCGAGGTGAGAGGGTGCGTTATAACGAGCTGATAGACACACTGCAACAGAAATATGAAATACAGGTACAGGTGACTGGTGATTCTCCTACCATTATTGATATTCGGCTACTGGATGGGAACGAACAACACTGGGATGAACACATATTGTATGTGGGAAGGTTAAAAGATCCACCGGATCGGCCGATCATGTTGCTTGCTGCGGATGAGCCTTTCACATTGCCTGAGGGTAGTAATTATACTCACATCCGCCGTGAGGATTTGTACCATTTATTCAATACGGCGAAAGATTTGATTTTTGAGGATTTGCGAGGAGACGGCATATTCTTTCAATTAGCACAAATGGCCTTAAACAAAAAAAGCATTACCTGTGTCATTAACACCGCAGCCACACTGCTTGGAAATGCGTTGATTCTCGTAAATTCCGGCCAGAAGGTACTGGCACATTCAACAACTTGTGAAATTATGGACCCCCTATGGGTCCAGAACATAGAAAGGGGATACTGCTCCTATGAATTCGTTCAGAAGGTTCGTTCCAACAGGCATATGAAGGAGTGGAGCAAACAAGGGAGTGAAACCCGGCTCATTACATTACCTGGCGATCTGCAGCCGAAACTAGTGGCTCGCATTACCCAAGAAGGTCATGTCGCCGGCGCGTTAATCATGATTGAACATCATACGTCCATCGGACATATTCATCGACGTTTGCTTCCCGTGGTTGGCAGATTACTTTTCGATATCTTTAATCGCGATTCTGCCTCCGAAGGGGTGCACGGATCGTTTTACGGCGCCATTCTTTACAACCTATTGGATGATACAGACATTTCGAATACCCTTGAATACATATCTATATCAGGGATTGATTTCCCGGTGGAGATGCGTGTAGTAGTTGCCCGCTTTGTGCACCGTATGGAAAACCGTTACCTCAAGAGCACTTTTAGCATGGAATTGGAACGCATCTTCCCCGAAGGGCATTCTGTGCACTATAAAAGTTACATTGGAATTCTGGTACCATTGGTTTCCGAAAAAAAAACGAAGGAACTTGTTAAGCTGGCTCTGAACGAGGATGTAAGTATAGGTCTGAGCTGGCCTTTTAATAATATTGTAGAATTCAAAAGACATTTTAACCAGGCAGTGGTATCAATAAAGCTTGCCCAGCGTTTTGGCCGGACTAACCAGATTTTCGACTATAGCGATTTTTACTACTATGACTTACTGAACAACTACATGGGGAAGAAACCTCTGGAACAGTACCGCCATCCTGCTTTGCAGGTTCTTCGCGAGTATGACAAGGCCAACAACACTGAACTTTACGCCACTTTACGCACCTATTTGGAGCATAAAAAAAACCTCCGGGTAACAGCGGAGGCATTGTTCATACATAGAAACACGCTAGTTTATAGAATTAATCGCATTAATCAGCTGGTAAAATTAAACCTCAACAATATTAACGTTTTCTATTCTCTTCTGGATTCTTTTAGGATTGAGACTTTTCTACATCAATAGCACAATGATAAAAAAACCATCACTTATAAAACAGTTCAACCTTGAAAAATTCCACTGCCACAGTAGACTGGTCCAATTTATCCTTAACCCTCTTTACTACATCCAGTACAGCTTTTTTCCAATTATCTTTATCGATTTCCGGGTTCCTGGTGCCCCGGATTTGAACCACATGCTCTCCGCCTACCGGACATCCCATTGCCGTATCATAGACTATACGGTCGTCTTCCCCGCTGACAACGGCCGAAATATAAATTTTTTGATCGTTGAAGATCTCTTTGGCAGCTTCTTGCCACTTTCCCGCCACCACACGTACTGGGTTGCTAGTAACACTGCTGTTAGTACCATAAAGCCTTGGATCAATTCCTACCACAGCAACGAATTTTTCAGTTAAAATGCCTGTGTATTCTTCTCCCATAAAAAGCTCCCTCCCGTAAATAATTTAAGCTGTTACTCGGTTTACAGTCATCTTTCCGAGGAAGTTTAGCCTGAACCATCTTTAGCACTTGAACTGTTGGCATTTCTTATCTTATATAATATCAGAATTTTACAAACAAAAACACCCTGAACTTGCTGCCCCTCTTACTGATTCATTTTTGCGTGACAATCGTCACAGACAAACAGGAAAGAATATCCTATAATACAAGGAAAGAGCTGGAGGTGTTCCGCGTGAAATTAACGGGAAATTGTATGACTACCGCAATGGGAATACTGCCCCACAACAATATTAGCGACTCTTTTAAATTGGCTTTTGCCGTTGACATCCCCTTTTGGCCACAATTACCCAAGTTCAGTTTCCACGAGGATATGTACGTGCAGGTGTGTGAGCATTTTCCAGGCATCCGGGTGGATGAAGAGAACCTCCGGGTGAGCCTGGAAACCGAAGCTTTTTACAAAGAACTGGAGTCTTACGCGGCAATAAGCGCCAATGAAGACTATTTTGAGCTGTCTCCCCAATACTCAGCAACTCTTAGTGAATTCCTGCGGCAAGATTTTAGTAAGTACCGCTATATAAGAGGGCAAAACATAGGTCCCATAAGTTTCGGCCTCAAGATCACTGATGAAAACCGCAAGCCCATAATTTATAACGATGAAATAAGGGATTTTCTCTATGAATTTATAGCTCAAAAGGTAAATGCACAATACCGGCAGCTAAAAGCAGTCCATGATCAGCCCTTTGTTTGGGTGGATGAACCGGGACTGGAAATGCTTTTCACTTCCTTCACCGGCTATCCCGGCAGCAAGGCCAAAGAAGATTTTTTGCGATTTCTGGACAGAGTGGATGGCCCGCGGGGTGTGCATCTCTGCGGCAATCCCGACTGGTCCTTCCTACTCAGTGACCTCAATCTGGACATCCTTTCCATTGATATATTCGGTAACGGCGAGATATTCACCCGGTACACAGCTGAGATAAAGGATTTCTTGCAAAGGGGAGGCATCATAAGCTGGGGCATAGTACCTACCTTGACCGAGGAAGTGGATGCGGAAGGGGTTAATACCCTCACCGCAAAAATGAATGATTTCTGGGTTTACCTTGACGGTAAAGGGATAGACTTAGAAATGATATTATCCCAGGCCTGGCTTGCCCCGGCCCGCTGCTGCCTGGTAAACAGCGACGGGGCAAAAACCGTGCAAAAGTCCTTTGACCTTCTAAAACAGGTAGCTGAAAACCTCAAAGAAAAATACAAGTTGGTATAAATTTTACCGCCTGGGAAGACCCACAATACCAGGGAAGCCTTTTAAAGTCTTCCCTGGTTTTAATTCAATGCTCGGTCAGTTTGCCGTCGCTATCCAAATCTTCCTGCCCTAAACTGCACAAAAAACCCAATGTTCCAAGCTGCGCAAACAGAAGCGGTGCCAGCACAGGTGCCAGGTCGTCACTGAAGACGGATAACCCGTGGGAGGTTTTGAACTGTGCCGATGAAGAAATGTATAAAGACAAACGCAATTTTTATGAAAATGTCGGTGCCGCTTCAAAGAGAGAATAATGTCCAAACATATTATCTAGATAGGAGGGATAATTTTTGCAAAATAATAGCATTGTTTTCACCCCGGTACGTTTGGGTACGCTGGAAATACCTAACCGCATCATGCGCTCAGCCACCTGGGAAGGCCTGGGTGATAAGAACGGCTTTGTCTCAGATAAATATACAGAGTTGTACGAACAGCTGGCAGCAGGAGGAACAGGACTTATTGTTTCCGGATTTTTATTTATCAGTCAGGAAGGGAAAGGTCCCACAGGAATGGCCGGTATCAGTGACGACCACCACGTTGAAGGACTGCGAAAAGCAACCACAGCTGTACATAATAAAGGGGGCAGGATCATAGCCCAGCTGGCCCACTGCGGCAGGCGGGTGGCACCCCCACGGCAGCCGGCGGTGGTTTCAACTGATTCACATACAGAAAACATCCTAGACGGTGAGGCAATCCAAAAAATAATATCTGATTTTGTGCAGGCTGCCCGCAGGGCCAAGGAAGCCGGCTTCGACGGAATCCAGCTGCACAGTGCCCACGGCTACCTCCTGAGCGATTTTCTATCTCCCCATATTAACAAGAGAAATGATAACTGGGGCGGAACACCTGAAGGGCGGTTCCTTATTGTAGCCAAGATCCTGGAAAAAACCAGGGATTTACTGGGACCTGACTTCCCCATCCTCTTAAAGTTAAACGGCTCCGACAATATTGCCGGCGGAGTTGACCCAGAATTGTGCGCCAAATACACCAGAATGGCCCAGGAACAAGGTGCTGACGCAGTGGAAATCAGCGGCGGCATCCCCGAATCGGGCTTCACCACCATTCGCGGTGACATCCCACTTATATTGTTCACTCAGGGAAAAACCGATTTAGAATCAGTTCAAACAGCACAAAAAAAGGCAGACGCCGTCAAGGAAGTTTCAGCGTTTAAATACTGCTACAACAGAGACTTAGCCCGAAAAGTAAAGAAATTAACGCCGGGAATGACCGTTATTTCGGTGGGCGGTTACCGCACCCTTTCAGATATGGAAGAGACACTTTCCCGGGATGATGCAGATTTAATTGCCATGTCCCGCCCTCTGATTATGGAACCTGATTTACCAGATAAACTAAAAAACGGACAGGCTACCAAGTCCAAGTGCATCAACTGCAATATCTGTTTACCGTACGCACCCATAAGTGGTTTACAATGTTTCTACGGCCAGGAACCATCTATATAAAAACTTTGTAATTTTTTGCTGCAGTGCTCACGCGCTGCAGCTTTTTTTATCACTTTTGAAAAATATACCTTTCATGTATGTGGTAAGGGCTAAGATGTAAAGTATTTAAAAGCGCTAAGGGAACTATTTAGTGCGGTTTTTTTAAGGTTATCAGGCTTTAATGTGATAAAGTTCTTTCTTCGGTGTGACATAGCTCATATTTTAAACCTCACTAATGGATTAAAATAACAATCAGCATAAATCAAATTCGCTAGATTAAATAACTTTCATTTAGAAAGGGGGTACCCTCCGTGGGAATAAAAAATGTTTGCGCTAAGGAAAAAGTATTACAGGAAGAGCTAAGCAGCATCAATATGCAGCTCACTGCTCTGGGACAAAGGTTGATTGAACTGGGTTATCATCTCAAAGAAAACCCGGCCCAAATCAAACTTATTAACTGTGATATAAATAATCCCAATTCAGCTTGCACATTTTCCATGAACTTCCATGAACTGCAGGAGTGTCCGGCATTAGTTGAAAAATTATTATCTTCGTACCACCAGCTGCAAAAACAATTAACCGAAATAAGCTCCCAAGTTGAAGATTCTTGTTCGGATTAGTTTTTAAAGAATATAATTCTAAGGCTAAAGGAGTCTAAAATAACATGAAACCGGTAGTGAACAAAGAAACCTGTATTGCTTGCGGCACCTGTGAATCAGTTTGTTCAGCTACTCCCAATGTTTTTGAGGTCGGCGATTATTCAAAAGTGATTAACCCTGATGCTTGCACCGAATGCGGCGAATGTGTGGATAGCTGCCCCACCGACTCTATTGAATTAGTTGATTAAAAGGTAACCACCGGTGTGTGTGACTAAAAAATTGTAGATGTGTGATGTATATCATATCTTGCAACCGGGCTGACAGTTAAACTAGATATAACCTGAATAAAAGAAAAACATTTCAATAGGAGGTAATATAATGTTTTGCTACCAGTGTGAACAAACAGCCAAGGGAACCGGATGTACCAAAGTAGGGGTTTGCGGTAAAAATGAAGATGTAGCCAGCCTGCAGGATACATTAATTATTGGACTTAAAGGTGTGGCGGCATACGCCTACCACGCCAGAGAACTGGGCCAGCGAGATGAAAGAGTGGATGCCTTCATGCACGATGCCCTGTTCAGCACATTGACCAACGTAAACTTTGACTTAAACAACCACGTGGAAAAAGCGCTGGAGCTGGGTGAGATCAACTACAGGGCTATGGAACTTTTAGACAATGCAAACGTGAGTAAGTTCGGCACACCGGAACCCACCCCTGTTTCCACCGGCTTTAAACCCGGACCGGCTATTGTGGTTACCGGACATGACTTTTTGGACCTTTATGAACTGCTAAAGCAGGCTGAGCCGGAAGGGGTTAATGTCTATACCCACGGTGAAATGCTGCCGGCCCATGCTTATCCGGAGCTGAAGAAGTTCTCCAACTTGGCAGGACATTTTGGCTCGGCCTGGCAGAACCAGAAAAAAGAGTTTGAGGAATTCCCCGGTGCTATCCTGGGAACTACCAACTGCGTGCTGCTGCCCAAGGATTCTTACAAGGATCGCATGTTTACCTGCGGCATCGCCAGGCTGCCGGAAGTAACCCATATCAAGGACCGTAACTTCAAAGAAGTCATTGAGAAGGCGAAGTCCCTGGGTTCACTGCCTGGGAAAGATGGCGGTCAACTAACCACCGGTTTCCACCATACCCCGGTGCTGTCACTGTCAGACAAAATTGTGGGCGCAGTTAAAGCCGGTAAAATACGCCACTTCTTCCTGGTGGGTGGTTGTGACGGGAGTAAATCTTCCCGCAGCTATTACACCGATTTTGTCCAACAGTTGCCCGAAGACTGCGTAGTACTCACCCTGGGCTGCGGTAAATACCGTTTCAACCATTTAGACTTGGGTGACATTGACGGCATACCGCGTCTTCTGGATATGGGCCAGTGTAATAATGCTTACTCTGCAGTACAGGTAGCAGTAGCCCTGGCGGATGCTTTCGATTGTGACGTTAACGAGCTGCCTCTAACCCTGGTGCTGTCCTGGTTTGAGCAAAAGGCTGTTTCCATTCTGCTCTCATTGCTGCACCTGGGTATCAAGAACATCCGTATCGGCCCGTCACTGCCGGCTTTCTTGACCCCCAACGTACTACAAGTGCTCCAGGAAAACTTTGATCTGAAACCAATTACTACACCGGAAGAAGACCTGAAAGCAATCTTGGGCTAAAGACCAAATCCACCTCTCCCATCGATAAACAAAGAGAACCCGGCCGGGTTCTCTTTGTTTATTTAAGTAAATGACTATAGTTTACAAAAAATGTTTGACAATCTTGGATATTAATGAAAAACTAAAGTTAATATTATTCTTGCTTGACAAAGTTTCTAAGGGTACATAAATTTAATTTTGTAGGTTTTACATAACAATACCATACGGTTCAGATTATAGGAGTGTAAACATTGAAACAACACTTGTCTAATCTCATTGCAAGCCATGAGGAATGGCTATTCAACCGGGTACTTGATTACGCCAAACGGCATGATTATGTGAAGTATGCTTCAACATTGAGAGAAGCGTGGCGCATGTCGGTTGCCGTGCTCTCCGAAAGCCTCTTGGACGCCCTAAAGGTTTATGATCAACCACCGGAATTGAGCCCGGATGATAATTACATGCAAGACCCCATTGCATCCCTTGGTATTCGAGAGGCTCGCAAACACCGGCAGCGTGGAGTGGGTCTGGGAATGTTTTTAGGCATGCTCAAATACTACCGGCAAAGTTATATGGATCTCATAAGCCAGGCCTGTTTCTCAAAAGACCGCGAGGAAAAGTGCAGGCTTTTTGTGGCACGTTTTTTTGACCGCCTGGAAATAGGTGTCAGCCTGGAAGCAGCCGAAGCGGAAAAAAGCAAGGTGATCAGCGAGGTACAGGCAGCCAACAGGGGAATGACCAACGAAAAGAATAAATACTTAACTATTTTTGAGAGCATTGCCACTCCTATAATCCTATTTAATGAAAGCAACAAAGTTGAGGATATGAATCTGGCAGCAGCCTGCCTTTGGCAAAGTTCCGGTACTCCTGGAGGGCGCTATTACGGACAGGAGAAAACCGGCATGGATCTTTCTTGGCTGGCAGGTGACCTTGAATCCTTTACACCAGATAACACACCGGAAGTTACCATAGAAAAGGAACTACGGGATGAGAGCAGCACCCGGTATTTTGAAGTTAAACTTAAACAAATGCTCGATATCAGCGGAAAGTTTTCCGGTACAGTGGCCATCCTTAACGAATTCACGGATTACAAGCACGCCCAAGCAGCTACGGAAAACGCATATGAAGAACTTAACCAGATATTCAACAGCGCATCCAGCGGCATGCGCGTTATTGACATAAACTATAACGTTTTGAGGGTCAATGATACCTTTGTAAACCTGGCCGACATACAAAAAGAAGAGGCTAAGGGAAAAAAATGTTTTGAAATCTTTCCCGGAGAAGCCTGCCATACCCCTGCATGTCCGTTAAAAAGGGTTATTAACGGCGCAAAATTTGTAAAGTATGACGTGGAAAAAATACATAGACACGGCCAACATATCCCGTGCAGCGTCCTAACCACCCCGCTTAAGTCCCCAAAAGGTGAACTCACAGGTATTGTACAAGATTTCAGAGACATCACCCAGCGTAAGCAGGACGAAGAAACTCTGCAAAATACGAACCGCCGCTTGCAGGATATAATTGAGTTCCTTCCCGATGCCACTTTTGCCATTAACCAGGACAGTGAAATAATTGCATGGAACCGGGCAACCGAAAAAATGACCGGAGTACGTAAAGAAGATATTATGGGCAAGAAAAACCAGGCCTATGCTCTGCCCTTTTACGGGCAGCAAAGGCCCATGTTAATTGACATGGCACTGACTGGAAATAAAAAAATTGAAAATCTGTATAGTAAAATTAACCAAAGAGGCAACGTCTCTTGGACGGAATCCTTTGTACCTGCATTATATAATGGCAAGGGAGCATTTTTATGGGGTAAAGCCTCACCTTTGTATGATACCAATGGAAACGTAGTAGGAGCCATTGAATCTCTGCGTGATATTACTAATCAAAAACAAACGGAAAGAGCATTGTTTGAAGAAGCGGAACGCCTGGCGGTCACCCTTTCCAGTATTGGGGACGGTGTAATCACTGTTGACGATAACTGTGAGGTTACCCTCATCAACCCGGTGGCTGAAGCTCTTACAGGATGGAGCCAAAATGAAGCCATCGGCCGGCCAATGCAGGAAATATTCCAAATAATTAACGAATATTCGCAAGAGTCGGTGGAAAACCCTGTGCATAAGGTATTCACCGAAGGCAGTATAGTGGGGCTTGCCAATCATACGGTACTTATCGCTAAAGACGGCAGTAAACGTGCTATTTCTGACAGCGCCTCCCCCATCAAGAATGATCTGGGGAAAATTTTGGGCGCGGTTCTGGTTTTCCGTGATGAAACGGAAAAAAGAAGGGCAGAAAGGTTGATGCAGCAACAAGCAGCAGCCATGGAAAACTCCATGGACGGTATTGCCATTTTGGATCATAAGGGCTGTTTTATTTATCTTAATGATGCCCACGCTAAAATTTACGGATATAGCAATCCCCGTGATTTACTGGGTAAGACATGGCAGATTCTTTACGATGAACAAGAGCTGAAGCGATTTCAAAGAGAAATACTGCCTGTACTTGCAAAGAGCGGACAGTGGCGGGGAGAGGCACTAGGGAAGAAACAAGACGGAACCATGTACTGCCAGGAGATTTCTTTAAACATGCTAGATGACGGTGGCATCGTGTGTGTTGTCCGTGATATTGATGAACGTAAAAAAAATGAGGAACAGCTAAAGTTTTTAAGTTTTCATGATCCGCTCTCCGGGTTACATAACCGCAACTATTTCGAGCAAGAAATGAACCGTTTCGAAAACAGCCGTTACAGACCAATGGGTATAATTGTTTGTGATGTAGACGGGCTTAAGATTATCAACGATACGCTGGGGCATCATGCGGGAGACAACTTATTAAGAGCGGTGGCGGGCATTCTAAAGGCTTCTTTCCGTGACGGTGATATGGTGGCCAGAATCGGTGGAGACGAGTTTGCAGTAATTTTGCCTAACACTGACTTCAAAGCCACGGAAAATGCCAGTCAAAGAATCAAGAATGCGGTGGAAGACTATAATGGTGATAATCCGCAACTCCCTCTAACTGTTTCAGTGGGCCTTGCTGTAGGCGATAAAGAGTCCTCCATGAATAGCATTTTTAGAGAAGCGGATAATAACATGTACCGTGAAAAACTTCTCCGCAACCAAAGTGCCCGTAGTTCCATAGTACAAACCTTAATCAAGGCACTAGAGGCCCGAGACCATATTACCGAAGGTCATGCTGACCGCTTACAGGATTTAGTGGTTGAAATGGCTAAAGCTGTAGGTATACAAAGCAATAAATTGTCAGACTTACGCTTATTTGCACAATTTCACGATGTGGGTAAAGTGGGCATTCCTGACCGCATTTTGTTTAAGCCGGACGCACTGAACGAAGAAGAATTTTCACAAATGCAAGCACACTGTGAAATAGGATACCGCATTGCCCGCTCCGCTCCGGACTTAAATCACCTGGCAGATTGGATTCTAAAACACCATGAACGCTGGGACGGCAATGGTTACCCCCTGGGTTCAAAAGGCGAGGAGATTCCGTTGGAGTGCCGTATTTTGGCTATCTGTGATGCATATGACGCTATGACCAGTGACCGCCCTTACCGCCTGGCCGTATCCCACGCGGAAGCGGTGGCTGAACTAAGAAGATGTGCTGGAATTCAGTTTGACCCTTTATTGGTACAAAAGTTTCTTTCATTACTTGAATGTAAAAAACCTCCAATGAAACAAAAGCCGCCATTGGCCTAAAAATCCTCGGCTTGTAGTGGGATATATTTAATGGATTTTTAAGGTTTATGTAAATACAGCGTAATGTTTAAGGGGTAATTTATATTATAGAATACACTACAGCGGCTATAAAAGGAGGTTTTTAAAAGTGGCAGATAGTTTTAACCCAAAAACTTTACACAAGATAAGTTACGGTCTTTACATCATCACATCCAAGCAAGAAAAGCGCATTAACGGGCAGACAGCAAATACGCTGGTACAAATCTCCGCTGATCCCGTTACTATTGCCGTAAGTATTAATAAGCAAAACTTTACCAATGAATTCATTAGACAGAGCAAAGTTTTTAACGTTTCCATTCTGGCCCAGGAAACTCCCCTGTCCTTAATTGGCCAATTTGGATTCAAGAGTGGCAGAGATGTCGATAAGTTCGAGGCTGTTCAATATAAATTGGGTGCCAACGGGGCACCTTATATCATCGACAGTGTACTGGCCTACATGGAGACGGAAGTGATTCAGGAAGTTGATGCCGGTACTCATAGCATCTTCATAGGTAAGGTAACCGGAGGGGAAGTTTTAAAAGAAGGAACTCCTATGACATATGCGCATTATCACCAGATAAAAAGAGGCTCGGTACCCAAAACGGCACCCTCTTATACCCTACCACAAAAAGAAAGGACGGATGATGCAATGGATAAATATGTATGTAATGTTTGTGGTTACGTCTATGACCCAGCCTTAGGTGACCCGGAAAACGATATTGCGCCGGATACCCCCTTTGAAAAGCTTCCCGATGATTGGGTTTGCCCTGTATGCGGGGCCGGGAAAGATGAGTTTGAAAAAGAAAGCTAAGAGTGAACTCGTTCAGCTAAAGCTGAACATAGGGGCTTAAGAGGAAAGGGGACACACCTCCTGCGGAGGAATGTCCCCAACTGGTGGGATTCAACCCCACCTGAAGAAAAAAAGTGCAAACTCCCACGTATAGAAGTGGGAGTCTTATAAATCAGATTAATTTTACATATTAAATCCTTACAAGGCGTGTGGCCTTCTTATACATTTATAGTTGGATCTTCAGTCCACCCGAGAACCCTTCAGCTTAACCGGTTTTTTAAATTTGCTCTTTGACCTTTCTTTCTGCTCTTTCCTGGCATCAGAAATAATGATCTTCTTGGCCGGCACCGGAACAACCCGGTTAAACACACGCTCTTCCTCTGACTCTTCCTTTTGGTCTTCTTCTTTTCCGACAGTATAAAGCATCCGAGTGAACCCAGCCAAACCTAAGCCAAAAACTAAATGCGCTGCAATGGTAACCATAATCCCAGACGGTGCCTGTGGTAACTTCGCTTGCACCGCTTGTCCCAACAATGTGCCAAAAAGTCCTACCCACACCACTAAACCGAAACCGACACCTTTCATCCACAGATAATTCTTACCGGTAAAATAAATAACATAAACAAAAACTATGCCTAAAGTTACAGTGACGGTAAGGTCTGCTATCGCACCTATAAAATAAGCCACAGGCTTAAAAAGGTCATTGCGGTCCAAAAAACGAGCAGCGGTAATTTGCCAAAAGACAACGTTCGTAAAGTTAAACAAATAAAGTAAATAATTAATAATTAGCTTTACGACATCTGCAAACAATCCAATCAATACCCCGGCTAAAACCTTATCCTGTATCACTCCAAGCCCTCCTTTATTCCACTTGCCGGTCACATCTAAAAATAACGGGCAAAGCTTCTATTTGAGTTTATTTTTGGAAAAAGGATTTATTTTCAATCTTGGCATTCTGATTACGGGATTTTTCAAGGCAGGTCTGCGGGCGACTTGGGCAGTGTTATTTAATTGCACAGGTTGCTGCTGTTTATAATAACTGTGCAAACGGTAATAAGCCCAGGTAAAAAATGCAAACCAAGATATATAAATAATGTACGGGATTACCAGATTGCCGTAATTCCATCGAAAAACATTCAAGTTCTGAAGTATATTAGAAAACATAGTGGCATAACCTGCTGCCGCAGCAACATATAAATAATTCCAGGGTTTTACACGGGGTAAAAAATATAGAAATAAAATAAAGAATGCTGTCCACGCAACCGGTGGAAAGAACGGTATGTTTAGGAAGCCAAAAGGACCCAAATTTCTATAGCCACCAACTCCTAAAACATGCGTCAATAGTAAAATAAGGATTACATCCGGAATGGCACCTAAAAACAAACCGTAAAAGGCTAACCGATGAATATCCTTTCTTGGTACTAACGCCAGAACGGATACACACAAAACTAACGTATATATGGGAAAAATAAAGTATTTAGGCATGGTTTTATCCTTTCACATAACCTGCAGTTTATAAGATATCCCATTTAAAGTCCATCTTAAAAAGGTCTGCAAGTTATTTTGTGTAAGATTACAAGAATTATAACCACAATGCCCAAATTATTTTAAATTAACACCATCCCACGGATTTACGCTTGAATGCATGGTTGGTGGGTATTATTCTATATATCCCTACCCGCTTTCTGCTTGCGAGATATGGTTTCTGTCAAGCGATCCAGAAGAATGGCCAATATAACTATGCTAATGCCACCTACGGCCCCCATACCAATATCAAGGGTCTGCATGGATCGTAAGACTACCAGGCCCAGTCCGCCGGCCCCGATCATAGAAGCTATGACTGTCATTGCCAGTGACATCATGATACACTGATTCACTCCTGCCATGATAGTAGGCAGGGCCAGAGGCAGCTGCACATCCATTAGTGTTTGCCACCTGTTTGAACCGAATGCCCGTGCCGCTTCCACCATTTCCCCGGACACCTCGCGTATGCCCAGATTGGTTAGACGCACAGCGGGCGGCATGGCAAATATCATGGTTGCCACCAGAGCCGCGACCTTCCCCATGCCAAAAAACATAACTGCCGGAATAAGATACACAAAACTGGGCAGAGTCTGCATAAAATCCAATACCGGCCGAATAATACGCTCGGCCATGTTATTTTGGGAGGCCAAAATTCCCAGTGGAACCCCAAAAAGGAGCGAAACGGCTGTTCCCGAAAGAGCCAGGGCAATGGTGGCCATTGTTTCCTCCCAAACCCCCATGCCGAAGGCAGCGAGAAAGCCTAATACTGCAAAAACGGCTAAGCGTGGGGTTGCCAGCCGCCAAACAATTAGCCCGGTAAGAGCCATCAAAACAGCTTCAGGAGGCCACAATAGAATAGATTCAAATTGCCTAATTAAGACTTCTAGAATTTCACTTAATGAGCGTAAAATAGGACTAAGGTGGTAGCTTATCACCTTAAACCCGGCATTAACCCAATCTGCAAGCGGAATTACAAAATCAATCATTGACCATGCCCCCTTCTGCCAGCTTGGCCATCACGGAACCACGAACAACGACTCCCTGTAATTTTTTCTCCTCGTTAATTATAGCTAGGGGCAAGCTCTTTCCAGTCAGCAGTGAAAACATGTCTTTTACGGACGTATCAGGAAGTGCAGTAGGTATGTCGGTTATTAATATCTCGTTCAGGTCTTTCTTACTATTCTCCACTGCATTTAAAGCGTCTTCAGCCATAACCAACCCCTTTAAGCGGCGCTCCCTGTCAACAACAAAAATACTGGAAATGCCATATTCCTCCATGCGGCGCAACGCAACACGGGGCCCATCCTTAGGGAAATAAACCACCACCGTTGGCTTTTTCATTACCATCTCGGCTGTTAGTACCCTTGACCGGTCAACGTCTTCTACAAACTTTTGCACATACTTTGTGGACGGGGACATAAGGATTTCTTCAGGAGTACCGATTTGAACTATTTCACCGTCTTTCATAAGTGCTATGCGGTCGCCGATTCTTAATGCTTCGTCAAGGTCGTGGGTAATGAATAAAATGCTCTTCCGCATCCTCTCCTGCAATTCCAGCAACTCATTCTGCATTTCTTTTCTAATAAGGGGATCCAGAGCACTAAAAGCCTCATCCATTAAAAGAATCTCCGGCTCAGTTGCTAAAGCGCGGGCTAACCCTACCCGCTGCTGCATGCCCCCGCTGAGCTGGGAGGGAAGGGAATGCTCCCAACCCTTCAGGCCCACCATCTCCAGAGCTTCAAAAGCCTTTTCCTCCCGCTCTTTGGGTGAAACCCCTCTAACTTTAAGGCCATAGGCTGCGTTTTCTAAAACAGTTCTATGAGGGAAAATAGCAAAACTTTGAAAAACCATACTTACCTTTTTACGCCGAATTTCCTGTAAATCTTCTACATCCATATTAGTGATGTCCTTACCCTCAATCAAAACATGCCCGGAAGTAGGCTCAATTAAGCGGTTCAAACAGCGTATCAGGGTGGACTTCCCGCTGCCCGATAGTCCCATGACTACAAAAGACTCCCCGGCTTTAACTGTGAAGGATACATTGTTAATTCCTACAGTTTGGCCTGTATCTGCCAGGATATCTTCTTTGCTATAACCTTGAGATATCATTTCCAGGGCTTTTTTTGTTTTTTTACCAAATATTTTATAAAGGTTCTGCACTTCAATAATGTTCATGTAAAAGCTCCTTTAAGAAGGGGGCACACTTACTCTTCAAGCCAGGAATCTATTTTAGAGCGGTTATCTTCAATCCAGCTTTTGGCTAGATCTTCGGCATCCTTATCCTGCTCCTGGTACGCATACAGGAACTCTTCAGTCTCGTCAATACTCATCTTAAAATTATTGACAAAGTTATATATCTCAGGGGATTTATCCTTAAATCCTTCACGAATTCCCCAGTATTCGGTGTCATATTCCCAGTATCCTTTGGGATCATCTAAAATTTTAATATCATATTTACGCATCATAGTATGGGGACGCCAAGCCAGGAAAAGAATTGGCTCTTTATGCTCAATCGAATAGTCCACCTCAGCCATCATGGCGGATAATGTGCCCGGAACTAAATCTATGTCGAGATCGTAGCCATCGATGATCTCCTCGGAGACCAGCATCATGCCTGAGCCCGGCTCAAAACCCACCAGTTTACCGTCAACAGCGCTTTCATTTCCCTTTAAATCGGCAGTGGAATCCACATCAACATATTTCGGTAATCCCCATCCGATGGGAGCGTCTTTAAAAATAGCGCTGCCCAGTTCATACTGGTCTTTGTACTTCTCCTGGTAGGATTTATGAATGGAGGGTAGCCATATGCCTGGCCAGATATCAATATCCCCCTGTACCAGCGATAAAAACATAAAACCAATATCACCTTCCACAACATCTACTTCATAACCCTTTTCTGCTGCAATTTGCTTGGTTATTTCGATGACAGGCACTTCATAATCGTAAGGAGCATGGCCAATCTTGATCACCTTATCCTTTTTGGCCTCTTCCCCACCACCCGCACAGCCAAGTGCCGGCAAGGTACTTATGATCAAAATGGTGGCTAACAATAAAATCTTAATAGTTTTCTTCAATTAATAGACCTCCTTTAAGGTAACAATTCTACATTTTAAGTAAGTATTTGATAAAAAAGCCGAGAAAATACTTGCACCTCCTTGTGTAAGATATTCTATACATTTATCCAACAGGGTTTTTAAACCATTAAGTTTGAGGTGGATTAAAGAATTGATTTAAAAAACAGGCCTGAGGCAGAATGGATTAAAACTGGGGTGAGAGGAATAGCGTGGCAGTTTATACCAAGGTATAATTATACAATATGATATAGAAAAAGACAAGATATGATAGAGAATAATCCAATGCAGTGGCTTATTAGCCCTGATGGCACTATTTTCTCCAACTAGATATCTTCACGATTTAAAAGGCCCCTGGGCAAATTTCCCTCAGGGGCTTTTGAAAATCTGTTTAGTGGAGAGACAATTGATAATCTTTATTTATTTTCTTTTGGGCTAGTATTTTCAGTATTATCTACTTCGTTGTTATTATAATTTTGATCATGGCTAGCACCATCTAACTTAAACTTGACCACTTCATTTTGGAGTTCTCCTGCAATGTTGGCCAGTTCCTGAGCTGCGCTGGAAATCTGCTGCACTGTAGATGTTATCTGTTCGTTTGACGCGGACAGCTGCTGCATACCCTCATTGGCCTGGCCGGAACCGGTAGCAACATCTTGAATTACAGCTGTATTCTTTTCTATGGCTTTAATGATTTGCTCTAAAGAGGCGCCGGCGTTGTTGGCTACCTGCACTCCGTCGTCGACTTCCACCACACTACCATCAATAGCTGTAACTGCCTCACCTACACCGACCTGTATTTTTTCAATCAAGCCTGTGATTTCACCGGCAGCACCAGCAGACTGTTCAGCTAGCTTACGTACTTCCTCAGCCACCACGGCAAATCCTCGCCCGTGTTCTCCGGCCCGGGCTGCTTCAATGGCGGCATTTAGGGCAAGGAGGTTGGTTTGGTCTGCGATGTTGGTAATAGTGCTAATTATTTCACCTATTTGATTGGACTGCTCACCCAGGTTTTTAACAGCAGTGGCAACATTTTGTGAGGAATCAGATATTGATTGCATTTTCTCAACCGTTTCCTGTACAGCCTTGTTTCCTTCCTCCGCTACCTGCTGCACCTGTTCAGATTCTTTAGCGGCCCCTTCAGCGTTTTCAGCACCCTGCCCCGATGTGGCTGCCACTTCGTTAGTGGTGCTGGCTACTTCCTCCACGGTGGCGCTTACCTCTTCACTGGAGGAGGCCAGTTCCTGGCTGTGTGAAGCCAGCTTATCGGAAGTGCCCTGAACCCTGGTTAGCATGGACTTTAGGTTCTCGACCATTTTTTCAAAGGAATTAGCTAGTCCTCCAATTTCATCGTTGCTTTTGCGGCCGGTGTCAACTTTTGCAGTTAGGTCACCGCTTGCTATTGCTTCTGCTGTTTTACCTAAAGAAACGATAGGCTTGGCTATGTAACTGGCAATTGCAATTGAAACAAGCAGCATGATCAAGATTGAGCCTATTGTAAATGATACAGCCAAATTCCGAATCTCACTTAATGGAGCCATAACATCATCCGTACCGGCTGCCATAAATACCGACCATTCGGCTAGTTCTATAGGGGCATAAGCTAGTTCTTTACTTTCGCCTTCAAGAGTGTATCGCCCGAGGCCTTCTTCACCAGCAGCAGCTTTCTCGGCCAGTTTCTTAAGATCAGCATCTAAGTCCCATATCTTTGTGTTGTTAATCCACTGTTTGTCCGGGTGGGCAATCATTGTTAAATCATGGTTGACAATACCCCCGTAACCACTGCCACCAATGTTCATTTCTTTAACTAGTTCCTGTAGGTATTCAAGTGTTACTGTGGCCGCAACTAAACCAACCGGGGCAGTAATTTCCTCATTATAGACGGGAGCGGCAATGGTAACCACCAGCTGATTTGATGATTTACTTATGATTGGGTCTGAGATTACTACTTCCTTGGTTTGCATTACGTCATTAAAATATTGCCTGTCTGATATATCAAATTCTTGGTTGCCGCTGGTTGTAGTATGGGCAACACCTTTAACATCACCCACCACAAACATTTCGTAGTCATCGTGTTTATCGGCTACTACTTGCAGTACCGGAAGCTGTTTTTCCCAATCCATACTCTTGATAGCAGGCGTAACCACCAGAGAAACAACCTCATTTTGTATGCCAGTTAGCCAGTTGGTAACAATCTCTGCATTGTGGCGTGCTCCAGCCAGGGCGGCATCTTCAATTTCAGTAGAAAGAATTGAAGATGCCCGGGTATAGTTAAAATAAGATAATCCGGTTAGAATTAGCGCAGTAACAATGATTAATATAAGTGCTAATTTTGTCTTTAGGCTGCTTATGTTAAATCCCAGTTTAATGCCCTTCATAGTTTATTACTTCCTTTCTTTTTTCACTACTTTTAAGAGGATACTTTATCTAGATCCAAAAATAAAACCATATTATTGTCTAGATGAATAACGCCCTTTATGAATTGTTCCGTATCGCCTAGTGATTCCGGTTCTTCCATTTGTTCCTGCGAAAATTCAGTTACTGAATAAACACTGTCAACGGTCAGGCCTAGCTTATGACCATTCTGCTCAACGACAATGACACGTGAATCCTTGGTTAATTCACTTTCCCCCAATCCAAGGCGCAGTCCCAAACTTATAACAGGCACAACAGAGCCCCTTAGGTTTATTATCCCTGTGCAGTAGTCCCGCATATTTGGGACTTTGATTACTTCCATTACTCTTATTATTTCTGATACATTATTAATCGGTAAGGCGTATCTCTGGTCATTTAAGCTCATAATTACTATCTGGTTGTTTGTGCCCAATTAGCTTCCTCCTTAGAACTAAAAAACATCTGCAGTTGAACTAAGTTTTGATTGCACTTTCCACAAAAAAGCGGCCTTGATCAATTTTGCTCCCATCAGTGGATGCAATCGGATAATTCTGAACTCCTCTTCAGCAAGCTTGTCCTCTTTGTTTAGGATACGTGCAAAGCCAGCCATATATAGCAGATTACAAATTAGACTCTACAACCACCCAGAACTCTTATTGTGTAAAGAGCGCCCCCTATACTATGAGATAATGCTTTTTCATTATATATTAGATTAAAATCCCCTCCTGCAAGATATAAAAAAGCGGCCGACAAGACCGCTAGAAAATAAGAATATTTAAGCAGCCTGGCAACCATAACATCATTGTTTTAGGCCCAGTACTTTGCGTCCCCACCTTTCAGCAGGTTTGCCCCGGTTTTAGTTGTATTAAATTACCAACCAAGTAAAAATAAGCTAAATAGTTCTCTTTCTACATTATACTCGGTTCGACACTATATCCCTTTCAATGATTAAAATATTCTAATTTTCAAACATCCGACACAATCCGACATATCACACTTTTCCCCTTAATACATAAGTGCAATTTGGCGGGCCTGTTCAATCGAAAACATTTTTAATTGGCAGAAGTTCCTGTGGCGGTTTTAGCCAACGTTATCTTGACGCTTTGCTCAATCTATGCTAATATAATCGTTGCAGTTTACTTAAATCAAACGGGAATAAAAAAATAATTCCCTGGACTACAATCCAATTACAAATCTAGATATGAAAAATGATCACATGCGGGCGTGGCGGAACGGCAGACGCGCTGGACTTAGGATCCAGTGGGATTTTCCCGTGGAGGTTCAAATCCTCTCGCCCGCACCAGAAGCAGTAATGGCGGGGCTTTGCGGTCCCCGAACAAATATTTGCTACAGCCTCAAAAAAACATTTGTCCAGTGAGGCTGGCTCAAACGCACTGGATTTCCTCCTTTTCACTGCTCGTCAGTAAATACTACAGCAGCGAAGGAGGATTTTTATATTATGGCGAAAAAGCGAGTTTCGTCCGTAGCAAAGAAAAAATCAACACCCAAAACCGAACAGTGGAAAGAAGCACTGCAAAGTTTTTTACTCTGGAAGCAGGCACAGGGATTGAGCGAGACAACAATAAGAGATTACCGCACCCATGCAAATATTTTCTTCAAACGCCATCCCCAGGCATTTAATTCGAAGAAGATAAAACCTGCTATTTACGAGTATATGTCCGAACCCATAAAACCCGCGACCTTTAATTTAAGGCTGGCGTACCTCCGGGCTTTCTTTAACTGGTGCGTTGACGAGGGATACCTAACAGAGAACCCATTGGCCGGGTTTAAAAGGCGGAAGGCCGAAAGTAGAATTGTAAACCTTGATGAGGAAACATTGAGCCGGTTAATAAAGCAGCCCGATACCAGCACCTTTGCGGGTCTCAGAGATCATGCTATGATCCTTTTAACTTTGGATACCGGTATTCGTCCCAAAGAGGCATTGTCTTTACTCACAGATGACATTAATTTGCGGTCCTTGGAAGTTCACGTCCGTGCCGAAGTTGCCAAAACTACGAACAGCAGAACGCTACCCATATCACCTGTGACAGCTAAGGCAATCAAAGAATTAATAGCAGCAAGGCATCCCGAATGGAGAATGAAAACGCCCGTATTCTGTAGCTGCGAGGGGACCCCGTTAAACCGTCACACATGGGGCGACAGAATGGAGATGTATAGTAGACAAATAGGGACATGGGTTCGCCCATACGATTTACGGCACGCTTTCGCCCTCCAATATTTGAGGAACGGAGGACACGCTTTATCCCTTCAACGACTAATGGGCCATGCTGACTTGACGATGACTCGACGTTATGTTGCCCTTACCCAGGGAGATTTACGCCAGCAGCACACACTCGCCTCTCCGTTAAACACTCTGGCCCCGCAGAAAAAACGGGTAAGGAAGGCAAAGGCAAACTAATGCTTATCGACTCTAACAAAAGCAATCCTGCTAAAATGGTCAACAATTACATCCAGGAGAGGTTTGATATTGATAAATTCGACATTGATGATTTCCCTTTAATGCCACACGGGAAATTACTTACGGACTCCAGCGGTCAGCAGATTTTAATATTTTACGATATATTAACCGATACGGTAAATTATAAGTTTCCTCGGTTAAAGCTAGATTAGGATTAGGGCGTCGGCTCTCGGAGTTGACGTCCTTTTTTATATTTTTAACCGACAGCTTGTATTTACTGGCCCCGGCCCACTTATAAAGTGAGAGAGGGTCTGGGTCCTGGACTTTTCCTCCTTTTCATAAAAGCACTCGTCACGGGGAACGTGGGACTGCTGCCGAATAAGCATCCCGCCCCTGGCGAGTGTTTTTTAATGCCCATACTTAATATCTTTTTTCAATAGGAGGGGTTAAAGGATGCGTTTAACAGGCGGATTAATTAGATTGTTACGAGTTTCGAAGCAACTGAAACAAAAAGAATTTAGTGAACGGCTCGGAATCAGCATTACCCAACTGTCATTTATTGAGAACGGAATTAAACCGATAACGCCCGACCTGGAGGCCAGAATCAGGAAGGTTTACGCCGTGGACGATGCGGTCCTTACGGTTCTGGCGATGTTGGACCATTTTGGAAAGGAGGGACGGAAGAACGATGCAAAAAATGCCGAGTAAAACGGAGGATCTGACCCTCCCGCAATTAATGGCAATTGAGCTACTGCTCGCCAAGGACCTAAAAGGACTTAAATTCTCAGAGATTGCCCAGGCTTGCGAGGTATCGGAAAGGACGCTGCAACGCTGGAGGCAGCTCCCCGCTTTCCAGGCTGAATATCGTAGACGAGCAGTTCAACTGTTGGGAGATAGTCTTCCGCAGGTCCTCCAGGTACTACAGAAAAAAGCGATTCAAGGCAGCAACAAATCGATAGAGCTGTATTTAAAAACTCTAGGGCTGATGAAGTCAGAGATTGACGTCACTGCTCGGCCCGGTCCCCCGAAAGACGACAGATCGAACGAGGCGATAGATGCGGAGATTCGGCAGCTCGAACAAGAACTGGAGTTAATCGAAAGAGAACAAAAAGACGAAAAGGAGGAAAACAAATGAGCTTGAACTTCGACAAGAAAATGACGGAATTTAAACAGGTCCGGGACCACTACAATCAAATCATTCGCGACCTGGAGGAACAGAAAGGCGAGATTGAAGAAAGAATCGCGTTCTTCCAACCAAGGTATGAACGGGCAGTCCGGAACGACTTCGACAAAAAGTCAGCAGCCAGTAAAGCAGCCGTTACGAAATTGGTTAACCAGCGAGAGTCCGACGAATCAGAGCTTAATAACATTAAGGCCAGGATTACCGTCGCCCAGAACGTCCGGGACGAAAGACTGCGGGAACTGCTCCCGGAATTGGAAAAGCTCAAAGACGAGGTTATCAGGGAGGCCAGGAAGGAAAGCCAGGACCTCACCACCGAGGCGAGAGAGTTTAAAGCCCGGTATTTATTGTTTATCCGGTTTCTGAATGAACCTAGGGCCAGAGCAGCAGAGATTAACTCCCAATACGTAGAGGCTGCTAGAATCGCCGGTGTCGATGTTCGAGAGAGTTTCTACGGATTACCGAAGGTTAACCTTACCTCGACATACGGTAACGACCATATTGCCCCGACGGAATACGAGATAAACAGAGCATATCACGGCCACCTTCCAGCTTTCGTCCAGTTATTCGAACAGACCGGAGAGCTGCTCCCGGAGGGCGAGGCATTTAGGAAACTAGACCTGCTGAAAAAATACAAGGAGGACAAGCATAATGGCTAAACATGAGAACCCGCTCATTCTGTTAATGCAAGGATTCAAGGAACTGCACGACAAGCAGCAGGCCGAGCAGGACAGTAAGGGTGTTAAAAATGAACCGGTGGCCTACGACAACGATAAGGACAAGGATAAAAGCCCTCTGGACCTACTCCGAAAGGGGTATAAGAACAAGGAGTAAACATCGTCCCTGGACGCTGGCTCTGTGCGGGCGTCCTTTTTTTTCTATTGAAATTGTGCAGTGGACATTTACGACCGGCCCCACATTAAAAATTAACCCCATAGTTTACCTGTACTGTACTGGAGCGAGGGGCGGTATTATAGTGGTGCAGTATGCAGGCGAATAACTGTCACCAGGACCGGAGTTACTTCCTGGTCCTATATCGTATAAAGTCAGTATTCAGTTAAAGCGAGTACCGTTATATCGTGTGTATATATACCAAACCCGACCTTACGTTATCTAGTACCACTAATTTCGAATGAATGACACAGTATTTAAGATATTTTTTAATTATTTTGGGAGGGAATTTCTAGGTGAAAGCATGGGTTCCCAAGAAAGACGGTTCAATAATCATAGATAGGGAAGAAAATAAAGGAGAGTATATTAAGGCCGTAGGGATAGACCAATACTTTGCACTTCAGCGAGAGGAGGCACGCGAACAGGAGGATGACAGGCTCCGTCGTATTAAAAGTGTGTACTCTCCCGGCAAGGTGAATTTAATTCTCTCTATTGAAAAGGCTTATGATGTTTGGAACGACGAGGAAACCGAGGACAATATGAACAAGCTCCTAAGGCGGTTTGAGTGGTGTGTGAGGAAGTGGGCCAAGCACTACTGGATTAATTGGTCAAAGTGGTGGTTTACAAAAGAAGATTTTGAAAGTTATTTTTGGGAAGAAACTCAGAAAGTTATTGAGTTTTATAGCTGCAATTCAAAGTTTTACCTTTATGAACAAGTCGATAAAAAGCTGTATGGCCGTGGGTATGATTTCATTAGAATGAATCTTGGAACAAAACAAGGGTACTTTGAGCGAGAGGCTAGCCGTTTTCCCGATGGGTTTGAGGATAAATACCCAAGCGATTTCAATCCCGAGAAACAGGTTACGGATAAGCTATTAATTGACCAAATGATTGAAGAACCTTCCCTAACAGCGAAAGAAAGGAAACTGCTTGCAATCCTGTACGAAAACCCTGATGCCAGTAATTCTGAACTTGCAGAGCTTATGGGGTTCAATCATAGGGAGCAAGTTCGCAGGGCTAGGTTCAGTATCAAAAAGAAACTAGAAACTTTTCGTGAGGATGCCTTAAGTTCTGACGCCTTGACTCAATCAAGTTGGCAATATAATTACAAAAAACGGACCCTTGCTCAGGTCGAAGATGATTATGAAAATGAGCAAAGGGTTCAGCATTTGTTTGCAGCCCAATCTGAGGAAAACCCGGAAAACGATGATTCATGGGACAGGGAGCAAGAGGAACAGCAAAAAACGATTAGTCTAGCCGAGGAAAAGGCTAAGGCTGCCTCGCCCCTTAAGAAAAAGAAACGGAAAAAGCGAAAGTACGACCCGGAGAAAGAAGCTGAGAGACGGAGACGGAGAAGACTTAAAAAAATGAACATTCCACTCAATGATGACCCCAATTTTGACCCCACTTCAGTTTTCTAAAAAACAGGCTTAGTGTGTCCTCTCCCAGCCTAATAACTGTCACTTGCGACAGCAGCCCGGAGGTCTTTATTTTGTTACGGGTTATGCTGGCGATTCTGGGAATCGTTGAGGGACACTAACTAACTGGCTTTCGCCGTTAACACGGAAAAGTTTAAACACCCGCGACAGACACCGACCGCGTCCCCTCTCCAGGATTTCGGGGGGGTTCGGCTGACATAACTACGGGACCGCTGCCTCTCATTTGATATTGTATCGATTCGGAACCCCGTCGCCCAAAGTAGGGAAACAACCTCTGGACTGCTGTTTATGGTCCTGTTAAAGCCCCTCCCCTTATCGTACTTCATCGCAATATACGATGAAATTATGGTATAATATAGCCATAAACCCAGGGAATAGGCACGAGTAATCGGGAAAAATCTCGTCGTATATGTAAGGAGGTCGTGGGCATAATGTTCGAGCAGTTTATTGAAAGTCTCAGGCAGCAGGGGAAAAGTGAACTTACTCTCAGACAGTACCGGTCCGATTGGAACCGTTTTTACCGGTGGATACAATCAGAGACGGGAGAATTAACGGATGGGCAAGAGGTTACGCAGTTAGACGTAGCGAACTTTAAGCGATGGGCGTCGCAGCATTATAAACCCCGGACCGTGTCGCTTAACTTGGTTCATTTATCCGTATATTATCGCTGGTTAGTTAACCAGGGTGTTATTCCCGATAACCCATGCGATAACGTGGACCCTGTCACCGTCCAGCAGACAGCTCCGAAATGGTTGTCACGTAACGAGCAGAACACTCTCGTCCGTGCAGTTCGTAAACACGGTAATGCTCGGGAACTGGCGATAATAACCGTGCTGTTACATACCGGAATAAGGGTACAGGAACTTTGCGACCTCCGATTACGCGATGTCCAATTAGGGGAACGTAAAGGACAACTTATCGTCCAGAACGGTAAAGGCGGGAAATATCGTGTGATACCGCTTAACCTCGACGCACGGAAAGTCCTCCAGGATTACCTCTCGGAGCGACAGAGCGACAGCCATTACGTCTTTATTACCCAGCGGTCCCCTAAGATGACTCCGCGAGCGGTCCAGTTTATTCTCGCTAAATACAGTCTATTAACTGGTATCGAAGTTACACCCCACATTCTACGCCACAGCTTTTGTCACGAGCTGGCTGTCCGTAATGTTCCCCTCGATGTTATTGCACGGCTCGCTGGTCACACGAAAAAGGACGGAACTCCGAATTTAGCGATGGTTACGAGGTATACCATGCCCAGCCAGGACGACCTCGCTAGAGCTGTCGAGCAGTTAAGCTGGAAATAGGACCCCCTATACACGGGGGCCGGGGTATCCTAACTGGAGGGAAAGGGTGTAAAATATACACACAACTTTTTATAACTCGTTGGAAAACAATAGGAGGTAATAACCGATGACTTACGGACCAGCCCCGGACTGTCTGAGATGTAAGCACTACAACGAGAACGACGAATACAATTTGTCCTGCAAAGCGTTCCCCGACGGAATCCCGGAGGACATCATCGACGGAACCCACGACCACCGCAAGCCGTATCCCGGAGATAAAGGATTCCGATTCGAACCGGAGGAAAAGACGAGGTTTAAAGTTACCTTTCGAATCGGATAGAAGCCTCTGTTGCCGTGAGGTTTCCTAACGGAAGCCCCCTCCTGGCGACCTCGCTGTCCCGGAACAGCATCCCGATTCTGAGGACCGCTTGGCGAGGAAGCAGGGTCAGCGAAGGAGCGAATTTATATTTATTTTCGAGGTTCGTTTCTTCAAGAAACCGAGCTTTGAATTCCTTTAAATCCGCACCTCTTAGAACCTGCATCCCGTCGAAAACCATCTCAGCCATATGGTCAAAGATAAGGTTTTTTATTGTTTGTTTTTGGACTCCGTAATACTCCGCAGCTATATCGACCGTAACGTGGACATCATCCGGTAACATCGCCAGCCCCTTAACTTTCTCCAGAACGTCGGTCCTGGTAACGTGCTGGTCCCGTAAAGCCCGTTTGCAGTCTTTGGCGGACCTCATGGACGACCCAGCGTTTAAATTCTCTGGCCTCCGGTTTGCGACTTCCCATTATTAAACGATAAAGGCCCGGTTCGTTTACGATTGTCGTTTCCTGGTTTCCTCCAAGGGTGTGAATTAAACTCATACCCTTTTCGTCCTCGTCGAGTCGTTCGACAGCCCTTACGACCTGTTGGATTTCCAGTACGTCGCAAACATCCCTCGCCGCGAACCACGGCTCGCCCTCGATTGATACCGTCCTTAGTTGCTGGCCTTCCCCTCTCCCGTCACACGGATTAAAAGCCTAAACAAATATTATACCACGAATATAATACAGCCCGCAACCACCCGAGGCTTCACAGGATTGATTGTGAGCTGTTCTAATCACCCTCCCAGTGTGTTTGCTTCTGTAATTAACTAACTAGGACAAGCAGGCCCCTTCTGTGCGTCTCAATCGATTTACTGTTTTTTAACACAGAACTGACCCCTGTTTACTGGCTTTAAGCCCTGGTCTTGTAGGACCCTGCGGACACTGTCTTGTGCGTACTGTCAATGCGTATTATAATAGTGGTGAGGTGAATTGAATGAGTAAAAATTATTTCGTCTATCCCGCCGTTATCCATTTCTGGACCGACGAGGACGGCCAGCAGCAGACCAGCGTTACGTTCCCGGACCTTCCGGGTCTTGTTACCGGTCCTGGTCCTGGAGCGAGTTTTGAGGAAGTTCTGGAGGCATCGAAAGAGGGTCTCGCGTTACACCTGGAGGGAATGATTGAGGACGGCCACAACATCCCGGAGCCAACTCCTATTGACCGTTTGGAGTACGACAAGAGACCGAAAGAAGGCGGGTCCGTGACGTTGGCCCTGGTCGACGTAGTTCTTCCCGTATATCGGAACCGCAAAACCGAGTATGCCAGGATTAACGTCACGATTCCAAAGTGGCTTAAGGAATTAGCGGAAGAAAAAAAGATAAACTTCTCAAAGGTTCTCAGGGAAGGACTTTATGACGTTTTGAACCTGGAGAGTCTCAGGGATAAAGACGAATAAAAAACCGCGATACCCGTACATAAACCACGTTCCCTTGTCGAATACTAAAGGATATATCATAACCCACCGGGGAGGGTAACGCGATAGTATGACGACAGTAAATGCTGACGCTCTTATTGAGGACCGTTCGCTGCGTGAGCGATATAGCGACATGGCGGAAGCTCTGGACGCAGTCAAAGAGTTACCAGCACTAAAAGGAGATGTCGTTACAATCAATCAGTTGGCGGAGTATTACGAGGTATCGAAACCTACGGTCAATCGGATAATTAATGAGAATAAAGACGAGCTATCAGCTGCCGGGTTAGAAATCCTAGAAGGCGAGGCTCTTAAACGATTTAAAGAGGCCCAACGCTCCGGAGGTAACAAGAAAGCGTTCCATAAAATCAATAGCCTAACCGTACTCAAACGCGAAGCAGTTCTCAGGCTTGGAATGATGTTATCGGAAAGCGAGGTGGCCAGGGAATTGAGATTGCAGTTGGTGAATGGAAAAGAGGTCGCGGATGTAGAGGTTCCAGTGAAAACAGCCATTGTCGATGATAGGGCAACCAATACCGTAAGAGATGGTGCGAACGTTTTTGATATTGGGGAGAATCTAAGGGAGACTATCAATAATACAATTAAATTTCAACATGAGACCATGCAGCAACAAAATGAGTTGATACGGCAGCTTTTAATGGAGCGTGCACGGTAGTTATGCCCGGCGACCTAATCATACATTTATAAAGGAACGACTTAATAGTTCAAACAAAAAAACATGCGATGATTCTTGAATCATGAAGGATTCTTAAACTATTGATTGAAAGTTAGATATAGGTGTCATTAACAAAAATTTTTCTATAAGTAGGCAACAATTTACTCCTCACTAACCATTTAATAAGGCGGTATAGTATGGGTAAACTAAAGGATTTAAGGAATGAAATTTCAGAGCTGCTGGCTAAGGAAGAAAAAGCATATAATATCCCGTCGGTTTGTATTTCATATGGGCTAGAGCCTGGTGAGGAATCAGAAGCTTATGCTAGTAAGCGACTGTACGTATCCAAAAGACTTGCATCTAAATCTGGAGATTTTTTACTTCAGCTTGCTCGAAGGCTAATTAAAGATTACGATGCCTCAGAATTAGGTAAGGTGATAGCAACATTCTTTGAAGATAGCATATTTGATATAACTAATATAACTCGAAAAAACCTTTTGGACGAGCTTACTCTGATAGGAAATATCTCTGGGAAATTAGAATTGACTGATTTTTTAATTCGTATTTGGCCATTAAACCAAATGCCATCTACGGACCCACGTTTTTTAAACGCCTCGGGTGACATTTGGCAGCACATGGTTAATAATGAAGATTGGACTTATCAGTATTTATTCGATTCTTATTTAGGGCTAACATATACTTCTGACGAACAGTTTTTATTCTTTCTCGAACAAGTTGTTCACCCATTAGTAAGAGATAAGGATGAACAGCAAGAATATGTGAGTATCATTAATAAACACATTACAACCGATGGATTTGAAATGCAAATAGTAGATTATATATCGGGATATCCTTTATACAGAGCTATCAAGCTTGATGATGGTGTAAAGGGAAGTGTAAAAAACCTCATTTTTGCAGCAGACGGTCCTAAACCTGAGATAGTATTAACTGACTCAATTAATAACGATATCCAGATTGTAAAAAACGAAAAATATTGTCTTATTTTTGATGCTCCTTTACCGCAAACTGGACTACTTTGGAGAGACTTAGTGTCCTGGTGGGCAGAAAAGACAAGTCAAGATCCCTTAGACGTAGAAGTGGAAAGAAAACTATATAAACGTCTTTTAAATTCGTTGGATTCCGAACCAGAAAGACTAGTCTTTGATACATATTTTCGTTCATTTCGCCAGAAACTCAGTGATAGACTTCCGGCATTAATTCCTCAAGTATATTTACATTATGACCCTTATACAATTAAACAGTTAAGTCGAAATTATCGATTAGCACGGCAAAGAATGGACTTTTTAATATTGTTTTCAAACCAAGAAAGAGTAGTTATTGAAATAGATGGTAAACAGCATTATTCTGAAGGCGACATAGCCAGTCCTCAGAAGTATGCTGAAATGGTTTCTGCAGATAGAGAGCTAAGGTTAAGTGGGTATGAAATCTATAGATTTGGCGGATTTGAATTATCGGACGTTGTTAATGGTGGAGCTGTTACTACTAACTTTTTTAAAAACTTATTTGCCAAACATCGGGTTTACTTTTAATATTGAAAAAGAGACGCCCCTACGTGTGGGAGAGTCTCTTTTTTGTGTTGGGATGGTGGTCAATATATTCCAGACCCGCATTAATATCGGGAAACGTCATGCTGAGTGGCGGGTTAAGCTATGAGGACGACTGAGGTTCCAACCAAGAATAGCTAGAGATTTACGGTAATAGCCATTATGCCCCTCCTTAGAATTGATCTGTAATGTCCTGCTCTCTGATGTATCCCCGGTTAAAATCGATATTCAAGTCAATGACCTTCCCGACCGAAGGTTCCCTGGCCTTTTCAATAGCCAGCTTCCCGGCTCTATCATCGGCGTCGAATGTTAACGCTGTGGCTGCGTCCTGGATTACTGCGATTGTTTCGCTGTAGTCTGTGAGTTTCGGAGGGTTAAGGACCCGGACCCCGTCGTCGTCCGGTTTATTTTCTTTCTCCGCTGCCCCTGGCGTCTGATGGACGACGAGACCGGCGACCTTATAACGCCCGAATAGCTGTCGCAGCTTCCGGGAAGTCTGAGTCATTCCGTCCCGCATCTTTCCCCGCCCGTGGACCATAAGGTTAAAACCGTCGATAATAACCATTCGGACGTCCGGGTTAATCTGTAAATCGGCCTCTATCGCCTCCAGCGTTAACCCTTTCGGCAGGTCCTCCATTGTTTTAATAAGGTACTGCGGAGAATCCTGGCCTTCGACGAATCCCTCCAGGAACGAATGATATTCCTTCTCGTTCTGGAGCTGGCCCCGGCGTAGTTTTACATTATCAAAATGGCCCTTTAGTGTGTCCAGCCTGAGAGCTTGCTGGTTTTTTGACAGCTCCGGGGAATAATGCAGGACCCCGAACCCGTTCTCCCAGGCAGCGAGACCGGTATCGCTTGCTATCCAGCTTTTACCCCTGTTCGTAAAGGCCATTAAAAGGATGTAATCTCCGACCTCGAATCCTCCACCGAGAGCCTCAGTCAAGGACGGATAAGGCGTCGGGATAAACTGGCGACTCTTTTCCTCTTTGGCCTTGTTGTACCACTCCAGCCTTTCGGCCCCGTTCGTGGCGTAGTCGGTCCCCATAGCGAAAGCCAGGGAGGTTTCCCTTTCGATGGCCTCAGTCTCAGCCTTTAGCCATTGGACGAACTTGTCCCCCGGCATATCAGCGAACTTTTTAACGGCCTCCTGCTTTAGCATTACATAAGCCTTACGTTTCGCTGTGTCGGCTTTCAATTTCGTACAAAGGTATTTAAAGGTATCTGTAACCTCCGGGATGTATTCGAATTCCTCGGCCTCGGAGACGACGGTCCGGTAATCCGGGACGGACCCGTTCTCCTGGACGTACTCGTTAACGAACTGGTAAACGTGGCCCAGCGTCGGGAAATCCTCGGCCTGGATTCCGTATCTCCGTAATTCGAAAAAGGTCTTTTCCTCCAGGACCTTAGATATTAACTGGTTCTCAATCATAACGACGCCCCTCCCCGCTTATCCAGGCCCTCGAAAGCTATCGGGACCGTCGCCCCTTGTATCCTGCTGGCGATTCTGTCGTCCAATATCTCCCCCAGGTTTTTAATCGGAACATTCGACGTAAACACGGTCGCCAGCAGCTCGGACGCCCGGAGGTCTATTATGTCGTAAATCTCAGCCATGAAAGCCTCGGTCGCATTACGAACTCCCATATCATCCAGGACCAGCAGCTCGACCTTTTCCAGCAGCCCCCGCCTGTTATAGTACCGGCGAGCTGCTTGTTGCTGCATATCCGGCGTCCCCCGGAATTGACTATTATATAAGTTCTGGAATCTAGCGACGTTAACGAACAGGCCCGGAACTTCGTCCACCCGCCGCTCTTTTCGAATGTGCTGTGCTGTCCTGGCGACGAGGTATTCGTTCAGAATGACCACCGCTGCGGTCGTCTTTCCGGTTCCGGTCCCCATCGGGTTACTGTCGTTCGGGACCGAGAACAGATAAAGTCCCTGGCCTTTTTCGACCTGCTCCAGAACTTTACCGGCGTAGCCCTTGACCCAGGCGTAAGCGGTCGGATTGTCCTTTTTAAATGGAAGGTCCGGGACCCTGATCTGGCCGTAAGCCTTTGGGATGTCAGCGAGGCCCCATACGCCTCCGGTCCCGGTCGACCCGTGAAAGAATCCGTAACCGTAACAAAGGTCGTGGCAATAGCCTTTTTTACCGGCTATACGGCAGGTCGTTTGCAGCATACAATTTCCATAAATCATCCATTTAACCACCTTTCCAGGTCCTCCATCGTGGCCCCCGCTGCCCTGGCTTCTTCCTCTCTCTGTTTTAGGTCGGCCCGTTCTTTCTCCCGGTCCTGGACGACAGCCATCGCCTTATTACCCAGCCAGGTACAGAGCTGACCGATGGAAGGACGAAGATAATCCCTGGTCCTCCAGCGGGTATCGTATTCCTCCATAATGACGTCTATAATGGCCCGGAGCTGCTCTGGAGTGTACGTTCCCCAGAGCTTAGTCTTTACCATGCTGGCGTCCCTTTTCCAGTTGACGGAGTACGGGACCTCGTATTTCTGCTCGTATTTATTAGCGAAGTAAATGCAGACGTCCCGGCTGTTCTTGATCTGGAAATCGTCCGTCTCGATTTCCTTCCCTTTCTTGGCGATAAGACTGTTATTACGTTTATTACTGTTATTACTGTCTTTACTGTTATTACTGTTGTTATAGTTAACCGTCTTATTATTTAACCCGACTTTATTCGAGGTCCATTCTTCGTTGGACATCGACTTTTTGAAGGGTTCTTTTTGTCCAGGTCCATCGACAGAGACGACCTCCCCGTAAAATCTGGCTATCTGTGCTACCGGAGAGATTGTATAAACAGAGTAATACTGGTATCGTTTAGCCCCTTTTACTTGAACTTTTTTCCGTTGGAGTATCGGCTGTCCGTTCCATCTTGTTTCTAGTAATACCCGAATGTGCTTACCGACCATTTCCTCAGATATTCCCAGGTCCCGTCCGAGCGTTTTTTGTGATGGACAGGCGACCCCGTCCTCGTCCATATATGAGGCAATAGCCAGCAGCGTAATTGCTCTCTGTGGCCCCAGCTCCGCAGCCATCCCGGAGCGAAAGAAATCATTGTATAGTCGGAGAAATATTTTTTCCTGACCGTCCATAAGTTCACCCCCTCACTTCTCATACTGCGAAATTAATAAATTGTGACAGGAAATAGAGAAAAAAATCTCGCCAGTCCCGAAAGACCGGCGATTTGGTTAAAAATTTTTGATATATAGGAAGGAATTAGCAAAAGGTTGTCGTAATTTATATTGAGCAGCTAAGGTAGAACATAAACGGCCTGGCTGCTCTTTTTTATGCTTAATTAAAGGTGGGTTAATATGAAACCAACAAATATTCTTTCTGCATATCAAGGTATCAATGCAATCAATAACGCTGGTATTCGGACAGCCAAAGAAATAAAAGAAACCCTAAAATTATCGAAAAGCGAAGCCAATGTACTGGAACAATTTTGCATAACGTTAAAAAGCCATCAACATTCTTTCGAAATTTTCGATGGATATTATGTAGGTTATTCTATAAAGCAAATTAGTAAAGAGTTTGATTTGCTAAGATTCAGTGAGGATTTGGTAATTAATATAGAACTGAAAAGCCAACTTGATGAAAAAGTTAAATTACAAAAAATCACTGCTCAAATGAAACAAAACCATTATTATCTTAAATTCCTAAATAGAAGTGTCTTTATATATACATATGTAGAAAATGACGCTTTGTACAAGTATGACGCTGACAATGATCAGCCTCAGGCAATTAGTATTGATGAGCTTATCACTAATCTTATCAATCAATCGGTTGATCTAGAAGTTAATCCTGATAAGTTATTTGTCCCAAGTAACTATCTAATATCTCCATTTAACAAACTTAAAGAATTTATTGATGATGAATATTTTTTAACAGATAATCAACAAAATATTAAAAAAGAGGTTGTGACATCTGTTCAGCAAAACAAACACAAGATATTTTGCATATTAGCAAATGCAGGCACAGGAAAGACTCTCTTAGTATACGATATAGCAAAAAACATAATGAGCTATGGTCATTACCCGTTAATTATACATTGTGGCAAGTTAAATAATGGTCATTACGAACTAATTAACTCCTACAACTGGAATTTACATCCTATTAACAAAGTGCACAACAACTCTATAGAAACATTGTTAAACATGAATATAAGCATGGTTTTGATTGATGAATCCCAAAGAATTAGGCAACATCAACTTGAAATGATTATTAATAAATCAAAAGAATTTAAAACACCAATTGTTTTTTCATATGATAAAAAACAATATTTAAAAACCGGTGAAGCCAAGGACATATATGAATACATCACTGCTAGGCACCCTGACATTGCTGTTTACAAAAAAACATTAACAAACAAAATCAGAACAAACAAGGAAATGGCCTCGTTTATTATTAACCTGACAGATATAGGGAAAAGCAACAACTTTTTGAATTATGAAAGTATTACAATTGAGTATTTTGAAGAGCTTGACGATATAAAAACATACATACAATATTTAGAACAATGCAGAGGGTGGAAACCTATTACATACACAAATTCACAATATACCCATGAACCCCTTGATAATCTTGCTTCAATTTCTCATACAAAAGCACATGATGTTATTGGTCAGGAATTCGATAAAGTAGTATTTGTTATGGATGACAACTTCAGTTATAACGAAAAGGGTAGACTAACTGCTAGAAAAAATTATTACAGTGCAGAAGGAATGTTATACCAAATAGTTACAAGAGTAGTAAGTCAACTAAAGATTATAGTCTTAAACAATCCAAGATTATACTATAGACTTTTGCAAATTAAGTCTCTTGATAAAAGTTAAAAAACAGGCTCAACCAACTTGTTACCCCCCCAATAATTATGAGGGAGAGCCTCTGATTGTGAAAAATAACAATTGGTCCCGAAAAGAAGTAAAAGTTCCTTCAGCAAAACTATTTAGCAAAATCTAAAGTTTATGCATAATATGCGTGGTTTGCATTTATCCATATTCAGTCGTCAATGATTCACCTGCAAATTCAATGTTATAGCTGGGAAAAACTCATAAACAAAATGTCTACATTGCGAAGGGGAATAGGGACCGCTTTTGATCCTTTTTGTTACTCTTTGTAAGGGTCAGACGGAAAAAAGCCTCGCTAGCCTATAAGAAAGACCAGCGAGGTTGTATTAGTTTTATTTTCTTATAAATTCCTGCGAAAACATCATTCCATATGGCCCGCCCTTAACGATTCCAATTCCAACATGGGTAAATTCTTTTCGTAGAATATTTTCTCTGTGGCCTTGACTTTTCATTAGTGCATTATGGGCGATTTCCACCGTCGAGGCCCCGGCGATGTTTTCCCCGGCATAGGTATAATTAATCCGTTAATTTTCGTAAAATTATACAATTAGATATAATAAGACGTAGTGACCCAGCCTCGTTCGGACTGAGGCAAACAAAGACTTTTGCCAAACGAAAGGGGTAGGGGCATAAGTGGAAGATTTTCACACAATATATGCTATTAGTAAGTTCATTTTATATAAAACCTACAACAAGCCTTGACAGGCTTTACCCACTGGATTATAATAAAAGCAATCTGGCAAAAAAAGTAATCCAGTGATTCTGGCGAAGCAGTGAAAATAGAATTCCAGTAATGATGCGGCGTGGCGGTACGTTCAGACACGGAAGGACTTAGGATCCAGTGGGATTTTCCCGTGGAGGTTCAAATCCTCTCGCCCGCACCAAATAAGAGTTTGACGTCCTTCAGGTATATGATGAAAAATGTGTCGAAACACCTAATCCATCATGCCTGAAACAGGTTCGTTAGACGCGATGGACTTATCCCTTTCGTAAATAAATGCGAAGGGGGTTTTTTGTTTATGGCTAAGAAAAAGCAAATATCGACAATCGCTACTAATACTTGGCAGGACGCATTACAAAATTTTATTTATTGGAAACAAGCAATGGGATTGGCAGATGTAACAATAAGTGATTACAGGTATCACGTTACCCAATTTTTTACACGTCATCCCGAGGCCTTCACTCAACAGTCACTTAAACGGAGCGTATTAAAGTACATGTCCCAAAAAGTTAAGCCTGCCACGTACAACCTGCGTCTGGTTTACCTAAGAACTTTCTTTAACTGGTGTATAGAGGAAGGTATATTACCCGAAAACCCATTGGCAGGCTTTAAGAAACGTAAAGATGAAGGCAGAATTGTAAAATTAGATGCCGAGACCATAACCAAGCTAATTTCTCTTCCCGATAAAAAAACATATGCAGGCTTACGCGATTATACGTTAGTTTTACTTACCATGGATACCGGGATTCGCCCTAAAGAAGCTTTTTATCTTTTAGTGGATGATGTCAATTTCCGCTCGTTGGAGGTCCATATCCGGGCCGAGGTAGCTAAAACTAGAGTAAGCCGAACTCTTCCTCTATCCCCCCCCACATCACAAAGTATCAGAGATCTCTTGAAAGCCAGACACCCAGACTGGAAAGACGACGTACCTATATTTGCAACAACTGATGGGACTTTGTTAAACAGTAACACCTGGGGAGATAGAATTGAGGCATATTGCAAGCAGCTGGGAGTGAAATTTAGACCGTATGATCTAAGGCATGCCTTTGCTCTGCAATATTTGAGAAACGGCGGACATGCTCTAGGTTTACAGCGTATTATGGGTCACAGTGATCTAACCATGACTAAAAGGTATGTGGCATTGACACAGCAGGACGTTAGAGATCAACATTCGTTGGCTTCACCATTAAATACCTTTCTTCCGCAGAAAAAGCGGGTTAGAAAAGTGAAAAACTAATTGGCAGGGATTTCCCCTGCCATACATAATTTTAAAATGCTATTACGTTAGCTCCTCCTCTACCCTTCCCACAAGTCAGCCAGATTCACTTATGTCGTTTCTTCGTTTAAGTCCTCAACAATGGGGGTCATTTGGTTAATTAGCTCAGAGAGAAACGTGCTTGCTTCCAAAGAACTTTCGGGATAAATTTTATCGAACAACCTTTCGGCTTGCACATGGACGTCGTCACTATAAAATTCCAAGCTCTTATCCTCTGCATATTGTTTAAGCTGATTCTCTAATGTTTCTATTTGTTGGTCAGTTAACCCAGAATTAGATGCATGCTCTTTGTTAAAGTAAAATTTCATTCCCATTAGCTTATTATTAATGGGCGCATCAAATACATGAATCTGATAGGAGAATTGGTGGTTGTCCCATGGGTTATGGTTATACCAGAGTTTATAGTATCTCTCGCCGTCTTTATAGGTTCCCGCCCAGCGGCTTCTTTTATTAGGCTTTTCGGTTGTTATGTTATTAAGTGCTGTATCAACAAGTTCTCTTAAGAAGGTTGTCACGTCATCGTTCTTTCTGGAATCTGTGTTTTCATTAAGTAATATCTTCTCCCCACCTACTCTGGCACATATTTCGTAGTTTTCGGCCCCCTGTAATGGCAAAATTGGATTTGCTGTCAGATAATAGCTTTTATTCTCATGGTCGTAGAACGGAACTATTTGGATACATTTTATGTCAATATTGTGCTCAAGTAGCCATAAGACCGCTGACGTTACTTCCGTTGCAAACCTATGACTTACCAAAATAATTCTTTGGCTACGGTTAATATCTTCAAACTCATCAATATCCACAAATTTCATTATCTGGGTTTCTGCCTCATCTCTTTCTATGTTTCTATACTTTGCAAGAATGTTTACAACATCATTGTTATTAATTTTACGGAAATAGCTAGCGTATTTGATAGCCTGCCAATGAACATCGGAACCGGAATCATCTCTTTTTAATTCAATCACAACAATGTTGCCTAACTTATCTAAAGCTATAAGGTCGGCTCTTTCATTTGTCTTATCAAAATAACTAAACTCCTTGGCTATAATTAAAAGAGGTTCTCCTAGAACGCCTGGGTACGATTCCACCCATTCCTGAATATCATACCTTTCTTTAATACCATGAGATGCGAATTCAGTCTCGCTAACTACCGAAAGAGTTTTGTCTGAGGGGTCAACCCTATACAATTTGCTGTTCATAATCTGCCCTCCAGTCCTTCATTTTAATTCCATTTACCAACCCACTTGACATAATTTTCAGAATACCTTCTTTTGTTGGTGTTCCTAACCTATACCAATGTCCTGGAGGACATAATCCATAAAAGAAACTAACATATGTCACCGCTCTGATTAAAAAATGGGGATAGCCCTTAGGTTCTACATGGAACAGCCTAGTATAAAATCTAGAGAAGAACTGAGTCAGGTCCCGAAGTCCATAATTAAGCATGGTGCCAAAAATTCTATATATATTACTATAGGAGATATGACACCAATGCCCTAATGTTACGCTCCGAGCCACGGGCCACAGATTTAGGGCGGTAAAATTTATTGAGTACCGCCCTTTGAAAATTCATATACCTACAAAGCGCTATTTATTGTAATTCCACGATATAACTATCTTAAGGAAGACCAATAGGGGCTGAAAAATCGATTTTCACTCTGGAGAGGTATTAGAACCTAACCAAGTCTTCCTTAGCCTTAACGACCCCACCTCCGATCTTATATATGTACTACATCGGGTAGATGTTCTACGTGACACTTCGAATGGTCCACGACGGTGAATAAGAATAAAAACATTTAAAATGGGGTTTATAATTGGGCTTTGGAAAATTTTATATAAATGGCAGGGAATCAGGTAAAGGGTGTCGTAATTTACCAAGAGCAGCTAAGTGAACAGAATGCCTGGCTGCTTTTTTACCTAACAGCATCGGTTGTATTACAGTCTTGATATTAGGGCTGTACGAAGTTTTCAGGGATTGAATAGGTGTAAAGTGTTTTATTATTGTCGGGGGACTAAATGTAAAAGATGGTTCTTTTTTAAATCTTTATTATATATTGCTGTTCCTAATGATGCAAAAATTCAAATATTTAAACTAAAATGGATAAAGAATAACTCGAAAGGGGTAAGGTTTGTTGGGGGAGAATAATCATTCAAACGAAGTAACCGAAATGCTAAAATCAATTAGTCAAATATTAACGGAATTCACAAACTTAAACTTTGAATTGTATCTTCAAAGCGTTGATAAAGACGGCGCTGTAACTTTTGGTGCTAACGTTCGTCCCTTCACGAATATTAAAAGTTTGAATCAGGAGGTAGTTCAGCACCTAGTAAATATTATAAGCAATCAAATCAAATTAAATTTGGAAGAAAAAGCAAATATAACTAAAAAAGATCTTAATGATCTCATTGAGGATATATGTATTGAAATTATCTTTGAGATTGATAGCAATTCCCCCCAGGAATATGACAAGACTTATGACTTCATTAGGCAATTAGAAAAACTCAGTTATAAGACTTACGAAAATGATCCAATAAATACGGGTGTAATAGTGCTAAAAAAGGAGAACAATAAACCCAAGGATATACTATTAGATTTAGAGGTTGATTTTATTTCTATTAATGAATGGCATGGTCTAGATGATCTGATAAAGAAAGAAAAGCCTTTGCTTAAATTGGTTGACGGGAAATCTTTAGCTTTTGTTGTCAATCAAGATTTCAAAGTTATTGGTTTTGTTAGAAAACACAAGAATTCAAAAAGTATCCAGGATCAGGTCAATGAAAACTATGTTGACAAACATTACAAGAGATTTATGACCCAAATTTCAAGACACGTGGCCGATATTTACCGCATACAATCTAAGCCAGAAACTGCGTCAAAGGTTGCAGATATTATTATTAACCAATTTGACCTTAACGAAGATCAGGCAGCGGAAATGGCCAATGCGTTTTTGAAATTATTTGAAAAATATCGCGGCAATGTACCTAATGAGTTGGCGAACATTGATTTTGATGAACCTGGAGATAAGTTAAAAAGTTTTTATTACATAAAGGTTAGCAATGGTGGCATTCAATGCATTTATAACTATAACTTTATTGTGACACTCAAAAAGCGAAAATGGAAAATACAACATCACGCTTTCCTTGGTGCATTTTTATTTAATAATATATGCATAAGAGATATACTTTCATATTGTGGATCTGACAAAAGAGAAATCTTAAAAACAATCGATGGCATGGTTGCAAAAATTATCGAATTAATAAAGGTAGTGAAAATGATGTCAGAAAATAATATTGGAGGTTTGTTTGTCGTATTGGATTATCCGCAAGAAGATGGTGCTGAAGGTGAATTTAATAATTATCGCCTGCCCAAAGGTCTTATTAAAAACGATCTCGAGAAGGTAATACATAAAGAAATTTTATCGTATCTTGGCGATGATTATGGAGTTAATATATTAGATATTGACAAATACTTAATTGCCCTAGCCGCTGGGGTTGACGGAGCAACAATTTTAGACAATGATTTAAATTTAATATCATTTGGTGAAATTATAGACAACTCTAATATTGATAGTAAGGATTCTTATGGTGCGAGGACAAATGCGGCGATTAGTGCATCCAATTATGGGTTGTCCATAAAAGTGTCTGAGGATGGTGATATAGAGATCTATAAGGACGGACTCTTGAAACATAGCATATGATGGTTTGCGAGGTTTAATATTTCAATCAAGACTCGACATATACATTAAGCATCTTGATGGCCTCCTAAATTTTGGACTCTTAAGAAGTCGAACCGTTTCCACCAAAGCAACGAAAGGAATTAAATACATGCCCAACAGAATTGGACAGACCCTAAGAATGATTGGGGCCATTACAATCATAGCTGGAGCCGTTTTTGGCCTGATAGTCTGAGCTGAGACGGATTCCTACCTACGAGAACCCATTTGGCTACCTGCAATTTACATAATGATTTCAAGCTTTGTCGTAGGTATACTCTTTATAGGGTTCGGAGAGGTAATCAACATCTTACATGAGATAAATATGAAAATTGATCCGAGCGAGAACTCTCCTATGGTCAAGAAGTATTTCTCCCCTGATGCCACTAAGGACGAGAGTGGAGGCCAGGATGATCAGGTTTGGCAATCTGATCCAAGAGATCATTCACAGGTAGAGGAATTTTTTGCGAACCAGACGACACCATTGATGAGGTCGTTAAGACGCCTTTTGAATCCATTTATGCTATTAAATCCTCAGGAGAAATCTACCTCATAGAAACAGGTGGATTCAGGGCCAAATTAATTTCTGAGGAGGATAGGCCTGAGTTAAAGGAATGGATGGACAGAAACCTTGAGTAGATTGCGTAAATTAGGTTAACCAATGCAAATTTTAAAAAAATTGCAGGGAAATAAATGTAAAGTGTCGTAGTCATCCAAATAACAGGTTAGATAACTATATGTAACTTTTGATTTAATTTAATCGCATCTAATAATAAGTGGTTATAAGTATAAATATTAGCTATTAAGGTGATGAAAATTAAACTTTTTAAGAGGTTAAAAAAAACACTTGGGGAACATGATGCCGTTAACGAATTTATTGAATTGATTGTTAGAGATTTCAAAGGCACATACTCGGTTGATGGGTTAGAAAAGGACTTCCTGGAAAAAAAGTCCTTAGAACACAACATTTATATTACATCCTTCGATTCTGATCTACTTTTTAGAAAGATTAGATTAAATTATATAGTCTCAGTTCACCAATGTTTAGAGATGTTTCTCAGGGAAATTAACGATGAGGCAAAGGATTTAGGCATGTATAAATGGAATTATAGGACTGAGGATAAGTCTTGGCTAATTTGTGTTGTTGAAAATATTTTTTCAGATATAAATATTGTGGATTTTCACGATTTAATTAGTGTTTGTGAATATTACAGACATGTTAGAAATGTTGCGGTGCATGACTTCTATGATGATGCCGATAAAGAATTCAAAAAAATAGATAAGTATATATCAAAACTAAGGTCCAGATATCCTAATTTAAATGCTCCAAATAAAATACAAGACATAGGATTTGATGACTTTATTCTATTTTCTAGAGCTGCTAAAGAGATTGCACAAAGTATCATTAATCATTTTAGATATGACCCTAATAAAATCCTAAACAACAACGATTTCGTAAAATTTAAAAAATTTAAAAATAATCCTGATAGGTTAAAAAAGGCTATTAAATTGGCACTAGTAAGCAAATATGATTTAGATACTAATACACTTAGTAAATCTATTAACAAAATCTACGATGATATTATGGCTCGCTGACCTAATCGGTAAGGTATCCCCCTCCAAAAGAGTATAAGTGATTTGTGCCCTTTTGAAGGGGAATATTACGGTTCGAATCCGTAGCGAGCCACCATCATTATTAAATTATTAATTAGGATAAACGTCCCCTCCCCCATAGGTATTCCGATAATAGTTATACTGCCAGAGCTGCAGGTATTGAAGTTCTTTCTTTTTGCCACGATAAACTCTAAGATCTATCCACGATTTAAGTAGGGATGCTTCTTACCATGACAATGTTTACATAAAACCTCTAAATTTTCGTCCTCATTTATACGAGGGTTTACTTTATGATGTACTTCTAAACCTTCGGTAGAGCCACAGTCTTCGCATCGACCTCCGCGTGCCCTAATTGTCTCTTTTCTAACCTTCGGCCAACCAATACCAGAGCGATAGTGAATTTTAAAGTTATGGGAAATTCTTTGAAAGGGATCTCTGATACCTGTTCTTTTCTGCACTGATTTACGTAACGTCATGCCAACGAGTCCTTTGTAGTCCTCATCCTTTTCGAGACATCTTGATTCCGATAAATCAAACTCCTCAGGTTTTAGCACATCAATCCTGGCCCAAAGGCGTTCTTTTATATTATGGATTCGTTCTATTTGGTGACTAACTATGCGTTCTTTATCTCCTAACGTACAATCTTTAAGGAGTTCTTCTGCCAGATTTGATAAGCGTTTTTGAGTACTTCTAGCCCTATGCTGAACTTCTATTTTTTTTTAACCTCCAGCAATCCTGTAATTCATCTTGTAACAATTTCCTGTTGGTGAATAATGAGGATAAAGTCATTAACCTATCGTACAATGCCAATAAAATGCCACACCTGGGAAAATACCAACGATTAGAGACTTGCCATCCCTTAAGGTGATTTTCCTTTAATTGCTTTCTAACCCAAGTTTCACTCCTGTTTAGGAAAATTGCTGCTTGCTTCATACTCAATCCTTGCTGGTTACAAAAAGAATATTTACCTGAGGATAAAGAATAATATGGACATTCCTCTATGGTACTTTTTTCTCCTACTTTTAAGCATTTGTTCATATGGTCACCTTCTCCCGCATTGACATGTTTTCCAACACAGATAAAAATTCATTTTAAATTAATTATAGTGATTTTCGATATTTCAAAGAATGACTATCATACAGTGTCAATGGCAAATTATTACCTGTAATTATGTTGATACAATGTGGGCCATCATGATCAAAAGTTATTGCTAATTCCCCGGAATGAAGAGACCGGTGACAGTTCGGGCAAACGCATATAATATTTGAGGGTTCATCAAGTCCTCCGTCACCTAAAGCAGTAATATGGTGGGCATCAGCTGTTAAAAAAGCCATTTCCTCCCTCTTGGACAAACCAGGTTCCCACCCCCTACATTTAATCTGAGTGGAGCAGATTTGGCATGTATAGTGATAAAGTTGCTTAATATCCTCTTTTAGCAGTGGATTGCTATAATTGGTCGATGTGTATGATACCTTTCTCTCGCGGCGCGGATCCTTGTAAGACAATAACCTTTCCTTCCGCTTCTGTTCGATTTCGGCGTCAGCCAAGTTAAAGGATTTGTTTGCAATAATGGCTTTACTCCGATTTTCATCCGTGGCGACAGAATAACTCTCCCAGTCATAAAAATCCCCTGAACTAAAGACCAGCCCAAAAACTGCGGGTGTTGTTGTTGATAGAACTTCGATGAAGTGTACACCGGGCACAACAACGCGAGGCTTTTTTTGTCCCAGCTGCCGTTGTTTCTCTCTTTCAGCCAGTATGTCCTTATATACGGCGGAAAACGTTTCTTTAATCAGTGCCTTAAATTCCTGGTTGGAATCATAGCGTAGCTGATAAGTGTTGCCCTTCACCTGCCTATCAACGTTGGTTATCTTGGCATCAAAGTAACGATCATTGACGGTTAATTTAACGGGAACGTTCTGCCCCCGCTCTATATGAGTGCCCAAAGCTTTATCAACCTGCGCATGCCAAGATACAGGTATTGTTGCTCCCCACTCAAATACTGACCAGTCAACGGTTTTATGTAAGATTAAATGCGGCTCCCAAACCTCCAAGTACTTCCTCCCTTTGGCTGTACCCAGCCTGCAATAATAACCCAATTCGGCTAAGTGTCGCACCACTGTAGGAGTAATTTGGCTGGCAGTACCAAGATATGAACCGGTCATAGCATGCTTAATACTCTTGCCCAGTACTGCAGGACTATCTTCTTCAAACACAAGCAAGTAATTTTGAGTTGCCATCAATTCCGGTATTATTGAGTAATTACAGCGTAAAGCAGCATGCTCGGGATTCTTTACTCTGGCCATTTTACCACCCCTATTTTGAATAAGTTCTTTATCACCTTAAACATTCCTGTACCATTATGGCGAAGTAAAGATTTTAATCTGCCTTCACCAGGGGGAAGCTAATCCTGAGGTGAGGCTGATGCTATCCTTTCCCGTCAAACCAATGCTCCTACAAACCGCTAAGGAACCGTTTAACTCTTCAGACTACGTATTCGAGTGGAAAGTAGACGGTATTAGATGCATGGCTTTCTATGATCACGGCCAGGTCCGCCTGCAGAGTAAAACAGGAAGAGATTGTACGAAGGCTTTCCCGGAATTTTGGGAGCTTCCTGTCAAAGCTGAGGAAATTATTTTGGACGGCGAGGTTACCGTCATCACTGATGGTAAACCGGACTTCGAAGGTGTAATGAAAAGATACTTAGCAAATCCAAGCAAAGTAGACAAACCAGCCGCCTATATCGTATGGGACATCCTTTGGTGCAACGGAGAAAGGGTTAGCGATTTAGCCCTAGTAAATAGAAAACAGCTGCTTAATAGCATATTCAAAGACAATGATGTGGCCCGTAAAATAGAATGGGTAGACAATGACGGGCTTGCACTGTGGCAAGGAATTAAAGTTCAGGGGCTGGAAGGCATGGTGGCAAAGAAGAAAAACAGCCGCTATGTTTTTGGCCAACGATCATCAGCGTGGCTGAAGGTGAAGAATTATCAGGAGGCCGTGGTTAATGTTTTTGGATACTCCCAAAAGGAAGGCACCGTCTTGGTAGGCTCTCAGGATAAGGTACAGGGTCGCACCCTCGGAATGCAAAAAGAAGAAAGAGCGGTCCTCAGGGAATTAATTGATAAATACGGTACTCCTAAGGGCAATGTGATATGGCTACCTCGTGGGTTAAAGGGCAGAGTTAAGTTTACCACTTGGACTCCCAGGGGATATATGAGGGATTGTAGTTGGATTAGATTTGAAATATGATGTGCAGGAAATTACAATGATATAACGAAATTGGAAAAAATATAACACAATTGTTAATCAAGGGTGTCAAAGAAAAAAGTAAGGAAGTGATTCCCCTTGTATCTATCCTTTTCTCAGAAACGGAAGATATTAAAATCTTTTATGGAACTATCCGAGCAAGTTGATAAGTATGGCCGAACCAGCTATAAATTTGAAGGCAGCAATGAAAGAAGAAAGACAGTTGCATGTGAGTTTAGTTATACGGGCAATGGGTACGTATATGGTGCTAATTTGCCAGACTATGCCAATATGGCCGATGAAAGAGGATGGGTAAGTGTTAGAGACTTTAGCTCTACACAGCTAATAGACATTGTTAGCAAAGCAATTAACTCAATAAGTAATTATCCCAGAGAAGTAACTCCACAAAAATCAGCCCCTGAACAAGAGACAGAATTTACAGGTTTTGAACACAGGATAATCAGGAATTTAATTGGTTATAAGCTGTATGAACTTAAAGAGAAGTGGTTTTGGGAAAAGCAGTGTAAAGGGTTTAAATCAGGACTTTATTTTTACCAGCTTGATACTGCTTCGATACCATATCCCTTTAGCCCCAACGAAGTATTTTATATAGGGAAGGCAGTAAACCTTCCTGAACGTCTAAGGCATCATTTTACTGTTGATAATCGCAAAAGGCTTGTTGACGATGAACGGAGCCTGGAATGGTTTTACCAAAATTACTATTTATCTAAGAATTATTCATTCAACATACGGTTATTCTCCCTGGCAAAAAGCGAAATCGATAAATATGAACTACTGTGCATCGGAATGTTTATTATCAAGTTCGGTGCAGCCCCCTTATGTAATAGCATTATAAGTAGAGAAAAATTTAAAACCCTTTATCAGAACATTTCGGAAGTTGATAAGAATACTGTAACCAAGATAATAGAATTCATCACTTAATCCCTACCCCTGCCCTCCGTATCTTATGGTTTAAGGGCAAAATCAACATCTTCTGTAGCTGAGTGCGCTTGATATTAAGCCCAGGTTAATTCAAACTCCAAATATCCACCCTTCGTGTACGCGAGCACAGTTATCCATTTCAGGTGGCTGCCAGGTCTTATAATTGCTTGCAAGATGGCGGATAGCAGCCGCTGAAACAATGGCATCAGCCTCATCTTCGGAGGTTATCTTTGAGTTATCAGTGAGCGGTTGAGAACGGAAATAAGCTAGGACATTATTGACGGTACTTAACTCTCCCCAAATTTTTGGATCCTGGTCAGCAAGAACATAATACAGCCTCGGGAATATTTCCACAAAGACAGATTGGTTAGGTTGGATATCCTGGAAAGGCCAAATAGTAAAGGGCATAGGGTCAAGCTGGCAAAGGTAATTCAACAACCGCATTCCCGCTAATGAACCAATTCCAACTGAGTCCGGTCCTACACACTTAAACACTGTTGTTGGTTGAGTGCCATATTTTTCTTTACAAACTGTTTCTGTAACACGATATCGGCTACTATACTTAGCTCCAGTATAGTTTATGTAACAGAGATAATCAGCAAATGGGGCGTTTGAAGATTTGTAAAATGCACCGCCATAGAATTCCCCTGTACACTCGCAGATTTTATCGACTTCCTGCCAAAGTGAACTGCATCATATGGAGAGCGCCCTTCCCCAGGAAAATACGCCTTTTTATCACAATACGGAAAAGTGAAGGCAAAATCAAAGCCCACCAGTATAGGCCCATTATCTTTGGCCTTCCGTGTAATCCAGTTAACCAGATGTGACCGCCGCCAATTGCCATTAGTGCTTATCAGGCTAGGCGCACCTTCACCTGGTTCACAACTGGCAACTTTTAACCCCTTTAATGACGGTCCCTTTGCCCCAGACCAATCGACAGCTATGAAATTGTTAAATTGCACCTTCTTCTCCCCCGTTTCAGTCCTTACTTCGCATTAATACTTAATTATCGGTTCTGTATCTATATCCTTTTGACTTATTCCGACAATATTAGATACAGGAAATGACTATCTAACAGAGAAATACTCGCAAAAGATTAAAAGGATGAAAAATGTGTCTAGGCCTACTGCGAGAATTGAAATTGATCCCAACGATGAAAAGTATAAAAAGCTGCGGAGTAAAATAGGGAAAAGGACACCTAAAGCAGTTCAGTATTTTGATAAAATAAACGGCTACGTTAAGGATTACTTACCTGACCTGAAACGCGGTACGGGGGATTGGTATATCAATTATTACTACCCGAAATATGGTAAAAAATATGTTGCCTTCAAAGTTGACTCCAAACAGGACGGCTGTGACTCCGATTGTATCAACATCGCTATTTATCACGAGGATGTTGAGTCACATTTATCCGAGAAAGAAAAGGAGCATGTATATGAAAAGCCCGGAAGCTTTCATACTCACGGCAAATTTCCTTATCAAGCCTCAGTTTCTTCAACTTTAGATCTAGAATGGGCCCCTTTGAAATTATTGCCCCCAAAGTCAGGACCGAGCTTTATCTCGGCATTCTTTTTATAGCTACCGGAACAGTATCTGTTGCTTTCTTTTATGATTTCTAACAACTGATATCCTGCATTTTCAACTTGCTTCAGACATTTTGGCGACACTAACTCCTTTAGCGTTTGTCCGTCTTCCCTCCAATTTTCCCCTCTAGGGACCTTGTCTGCACAATAAGGTATAATAAGTAAAACGTTTGAAATTTAAACATCAAATTTTAAATCCTAAATTATGAGTTTAGGAGAGTCGCCCTTTAGGGCGTTTTTTTATCAGTACTTCTTTAACCGTTCTGGTCAAGTCAGTCTCTTGTATGATACCCAAATACTGTGCTAGCAGTAGACCGTGATTATGTGGTGTATGATAGGCGTTACCCTTATGCATCTCCACATCCAATAAATTTTGTAATGGCTTCTCGCTCACATTCGCGAATTGCTTTCTTGCATTTATCCTCGTATTCAGGCCATTTTTGTCTTAGTATTTCTTTTATCTTGGACTTTTTGCTCATGTCCATATCTTACCACAATTTAGGTGTGGTACCTCCAAAAGTATACTCTAATTAGAAAAACCCGTCTTTAAAACTCAATCAATAATTATGAATGCTAAGCCTCTTGGGTGTTGGCGTTTTAGAAAAAGATGTAAAAATGGCAATATGATGCCCGGCGCCTTTATAAGGCTTATATAGCAAATATAATACAGTAATTAATGAACATCAAAAAAGTCCCTGGTTTAAGCTGACTTCCCGTCAGGAAGATTGATAACGTATCCTTTCTTTGATAAAAGTTTAATTGCTGCATCTTCAGGATTCTTGGGTTGTTTCTTTTTGAAATAATCTTCACCAAGTTCATTGTAAGGCACTTTATGACTTAGCATGTGATAGACAATGATTAGAATTTCATGGGCAGTGGCAACAGCAGCTTTTTTTGTACCATGTTTTCTGGTAATGCGCCAGAACAAAGCGTTTAATCTAGTTCCTCGTTTTCTTGATGCAGCCAAAGCACATTGATTTAGTGCAGTTTTCAAAGCCCTGTTTCCATGAACAGTTTTACTGCCTTTCTTTTGGCCGGCACTTTCATTATTGCCTGGACTAAGACCTGCCCATGATGAAACATGTTTTTCCGACGGAAATACATCCATATTAGTGCCTAATTCCGAGATAATAATAGCAGCAGTATCATTTTTGATCAATGATAATGACTTTAATAGTTCAACTTCTTCCCAATAAGGAGTTAATGCTCTATCAATACGTAATTCCAAATTAGCAAGCTGTTGTTCTAAATATTGGATGTGTTCCCAATAAAACCTAATCATCTCACGATGATGTTGCCGTAGTCGGCCGTTAAGTGCATCTTGCAATTCAGAAATCTTGTTACGCAGATTCCCTTTTACCAGCCTATCCAGGTCTTCTACTTTTCACCATTAATAATGGCTTGCAGCAAGTTTCGACCGGAGACACCAAAAATATCTGCCATATACGATGTCAACTTGATGTTAGCATCTTGCAGTAGTTTATGGATACGATTCTTTTCAGCGGTAATGTTGCCAACAAGTTTTTTTCTGTATCGGGTCATATCCCGTAAATCACGAATAGGTTCGGGAGGAACAAAACTGCTTTCTATCAAGCCATTACGCAACAACTTTGCAATCCATTCTGAATCTTTAACGTCTGTTTTACGACCTGGAACATTTTTGATTGTACGTGCGTTAGCAATAAAAGAGTAAATAAACCCTCTAATACATTCCAAACCGGTTTCCAGTAAACAGAGGTACTCTCCATAGCCACATGAGTTACATTGTATGCTGAAAGAAAATCTGATAATCCAAATAAGCCGGACCTTGTTGTTGAAAAGGTCTCAACTATTTTTTTAGGCCGCCTATCAAGAGGACCAAAAAGCACACACGCTACAACTGTTTCTTGATGCACATCTAATCCGGCACAGTTTTCGTACAATGCATCATTTTCTGTTTCCATAACCTTGGTTTGTTTTGACGGTTTACGTTTACGCTTTTTACTCTCTGGCATGAAAAAACCTCTTTACATTAAATTTTGGCAGTGGAGTATAGCAACCTTGAAAGGTGAAATTTTAATTAACGTGTTCAAGTTCACAATTAGTTGTACTTCTAGGCTGCTATAGTCAGTTTCCTAAACAGGGTCAAAAGCCACCAATAAGTATTTCGACCTGGATATACTGCCAAATTTAGTATTTAAATAACTCGGCTCTTTAATTCAAGGAATATAGGGTTTTTCATGCTCGGTTGTGATTATTAATCATGAATGTTTCCTAAACAAAAACAATAAAAAACCGGCTATCTCCCTTTAGGGAGAAATAGCCGGTTTTTCAATTAGATGCCATTATCGCCATAAACACCTGCACTATAACACAAAGTGAAATGCCATACCTGGGTCGCGATCTAGACCGGAACGCGAAAACTTATAACCTTAATATCAGTTTTCCCACACCGCTACCAACAGTTTCATTTCCCTTAAAACCGAGTTTAGAGAGAGGGAAAAAAGCCCCACTTTTTTATCACTAATTTCGTCCTTTTAAACCCTATTATTTCCATTTAAGACACTCTAACAACCAAGGCTGCACCGGTATCTCCGGCTGCACATCCGGTAAGCAAACCATAGCCACCACCAAGGATAACCAACTCTTCAATCAGCTCAATAATTCCTCGACCGGTAGTAGGTCCCTGGGGATGCCCGTAAATAAGAGAGCTACCGTAATTATTAATTTTCAAAACATCATAATTGATTTCTCTGGCAAGAAATAGATCATTGGTCGCAAATGGATTATGAGTCTTTAAAGCCTTAATGTCATCAATACTAATCCCTGCCCTTTCCAAAGCCATTTTTGCCGCTGGGAGTGGAGCCGCCGGCATATGAGCCTTTTCGGTACGGGCAAAACCATAGGAAACAGCTTGTATCTCTATACTGTTATCTGAACTAAATTCACTTGCTTTTTCCTTGGTACAAACAATAATTCCACAATTACCATCAGCAGGGTGGGTTTGAGAAGCAAATGTATGAACTCCTCCATCAATAATAGGTTTCAATTTAGCCATTCCTTCTTTAGTTGTAGAGGTCACGCCCTCATCTGCTTCGAGTAATGCAGTTTTCTTTTTAGTCTTTTTATATTCCACCGGAAACATGTAACGTTTCTGAAACGCCCGGTCATCAGCCAGAGCATCCATGTATTGTTCATAACGTCTTAGCGTAATCTCATCACAGTCTTCTTTAGTAATCCAACCGGACTTTCTCGCTACATTCTCCGCCGTCATGTACATTGGCTTCCCCGCATATGGGTCTTTGTTCATATTGTCCAAGTTCCAGTTTTCCGAAATTACTTCACCACCAGGCCCCATAGGATTGGGCCAAACAGTATGTGGGCCATTAGAGCAACGATCCGCCATCAGGCAAAATGCGTTTTCAAAAATACCTGCTTCAATATTCGTCGCCGCCAAACCTAGACAAGTCGTGGACGTTGAGCATGCCTGAGGAACATGCAGGCCGGGAATATCAGTAGCACCAATGAGACCGGCCGCCCAAGGAGCAGAGTAAAATGTATTCTTCTGCCCAACAGTTTTACCTAAATACAAGTAATCAAATATCTTTGGATCTATACTCTTTGTTTCCAACCACTTTTTTGCGGTTGCCGCCGCAAGTTCAATAGCATGTTCATTTTGCAAACTCCCTTGCCAGCGGGCAAAGGGCGAACTATAGTATGCACCATAAGGAATGAACGCTTTAGAATACATTAATATATATCCTCCCCGTTAACATTTCTAAATCAATATTGAGCACATGTTATTGTGATGGAATAACTCTAGTTAACCTTTGACCCTGTTTATAACAAACACAACTGCATTTTTTGATATCCGGGCACTGCAGTTCTTGTACACTATTGATACAATCTTCGCTGGCGTTTCCCTACACGCAGCAGATAAATACAAAAACATTGCCGGCAAAGCGGGGGATTCTATTCAGGGGAAATTAGAGGATTCTTATTTATTATTTTTTGTCCTGACCGGTATCCCGCAGAGCAATATCCCTTGACGGATTCTAAATAAACCATAACATAGATCAAATTAATCAAAATCCGAGATTAACCTTATTAAATTGTTCATCTCTTGTCTTTCTATACAAAACAGTGCGATGGATTCCCAACCTGTTAGCAGCTTCACCTACCCGTCCATCACATTCAGCTAGTACTTGTTTGATATACTTCATTTCCACGGCTTTCAAAACACTTTTTAAGGTTCCTTTGTATATCGAGTTCTTTCCTGTCAGGCTATTTTCATTATCTAAACAAATTTTGTTGTTTTCCAGATAATTGTCCCCGAAATACAAATCATCACCAGCTGACGTAATAACCAGCCTCTCTATGACATTACGTAGTTCCCGGACATTGCCCGGCCAGCTATATTCCAGCAGTTTTGCGATCGCATGTGTGGTTAGGTTTTTCTCAAATGCATATTTCCTGTTTAATTCTTCTAAGAATTTATTCGCAAGGGCCAGAATATCGTCAGGTCTTTCTCTCAGCGGCGGTAAATGTATGGGGATTACGTTAAGCCTGTAGTATAAATCGCTCCTAAACGTTTTCTGATTGATCATTTCTTTTAAATCTCTATTGGTTGCTGCAATCAGTCGAACATTAGTTTGACACATTGTTGTACTGCCTAATCTTTGTATTTCCCCAGTTTCCAGGACTCGTAGTAATTTAGACTGCATTGATAATGGCAATTCGCTGATTTCGTCCAGAAATAACGTCCCTTTATCCGCTATCTCAAACAACCCGGGTTTTCCTTGCGTACTTGCGCCAGTAAAGGCCCCACGTACATAACCGAAAAATTCCGACTCCATCAATTCTTGGGGAATGGCTGCACAGTTCACCGGGATAAACGGTTCTTTTGCCCGAAGACTATTTCCGTGTATATATTTTGCCATAACTTCTTTACCGGTCCCTGATTCTCCAATCAGCACAACAGTGCTGTCAGTTTTTGCTATAATCTGACTGGCTGCCATAATTTCACGCATTTGCTGACTCTTGGCCACCGGTAAATTCTGTTTCAAATCCTTCTCACTTAAATACGTCACTGCCGTTTTATAACGATCAGCTGTTGCCTTTTCTTTTTTTATGGCCTCAATGTACTTATCAACTAGTTTTTTATGGCGTGAGTTAGTAATAACCATAACAACGTCACCATTTTCGTCCATTAATGGAGTGCTGGTAACCATTTGTTTAATCCCATGCCAACTTTCCAGTAACCCTGTTACCACAGTGCGTTTTTCCAGAGCTTTTAAGGTAGGGGACCAGTTATATACCCCTTTTTCAAGCAAGTCTTTTACATTACTACCAATAATTTTCTCAAGACTAACGCCTAATAGTTTCTTTGTCACCGTATTGGCAAAAATTACGTTGCCTAACCCATCGGTTACGAATATAACATCATAGGAATGATTGATAACTACTTCTAAATCTAGCTGGGTAAGGGGATTGCTTACTTTCTCCTCAAAAGAGACTTGTTGATCGTGATCCACCTTTTTAGGTTCAGAAACCATGATTAAACATCTCCCTGATTAGGTTAAGCAATCAATTAATAAAACAATATCCTTACAGTAATTGCAAGTAGACCCCACCCCAAGAAGGATACCTATAATACACATAAATGTTAATTTCAGCTATTTAGGACATATTGCTATATTTTTATTGTTTTTTATGAAACTCTTGTTACTTTTCCCTAAACTACATACCCACCGTTTTCCGAAACTGCTGTTGCGATTTTTTGTCGAAGATCTATAGTATTAAGAGGTGTATAACGTAACAACCCCTGCAAATCTGTTAAAAGGTTTGTCAATTCATCGCCCTCGGCAAGGGCTCCTAAAGTCTCTTTAGCTAAATGTTCTAATTTGCCAATGGTAGAATTAATGTACGCTTTAGCCATAGCCATTTTAAGCCCTGTTTCATCTTCGCTTAATGCCTTTTGTGCGCGCAACCAAGCGCTTTCCATAGCAAAAGCCTGGATAGCCAGATCAGCCATCCTGCCTAATATTTCCTGCTGCTCCTGCAAACCTTTCCCATACTTTTGCATTCCGGTAGACAATGTCAGTAAGAAAATATCCTTTGCAGCCTGTACTAGGTCCGCTTCTCCATTTCTAACAGGAATCCCGGAGGAGAGTTCCCAATGCAACTTTTGCAACGATTCCTGAAATTGGAAACCTTCACTGGCCATACGGCGCAGTATATTAATAGGAATGAGTACACGATTTACTTCATTGGTTCCTTCAAAAATCCGGTAAACTCTGGCGTCTCTGTAGAGTCTTTCAATAGCATATTCAGAACTTACACCATACCCCCCATGGATCTGCACCCCTTCATCTACAGCGTAGGCTTGTGCTTCAGTGGCAAAAACCTTACTCATTGAGCACTCCATGGCATATTCGGCAATACCTTTGGCAGCAACTTGTCCACCATTCTCACCTGAAATATCCAAACTTTGCAGCATGTTTTCCAACATGCCCCCAGTACGGTAAATCATGCTCTCAGCGACATAGATTTTTATTGCGATTTCTGCCACCTTTTCCTTAATCATACCCAATTGGGAAATAGAACTGCCAAACTGCTTGCGATCATTAGCATACCTGGCCGCCAGTTCCAAAGCAAATTTAGCATTACCTAAGGCATTGGCGGCTAATTTATAGCGGCCAAGATTCAAGATATTGAAAGCTACAATATGCCCCCGGCCGATTTCAAATAATACATTTTCCACAGGCACTTTCACATCTTCGAGGATTACGGTTCTGGTTGATGACCCCTTAATACTCATTTTAGATTCTTCAGGTCCAGTCGAGAAGCCTTCAGAATCCGAATCGACAATAAAGGCAGTAAACTTATCACCGTCTATCTTAGCGTAAACTATGAATATATCGGCAAATCCGGCATTAGTGATAAACTGCTTAGTTCCATTTAAAACATAATACTTGCCGTCCTCACTTAAAACTGCCTTGGTTTTGATAGCCATAGCGTCTGAGCCGGCTTCTGGCTCAGTCAAAGCATAAGCTCCAATTTTTTCGGCAGTTACTATTCTAGGTAAATATTTTTTCTTTTGCTCATGGCTACCAAACATAACAATTGGCATACTGCCAATACCGGTTTGACCACCCTGGGTCATGGCAAATGAACCGCCCCGCCCCATACATTCGGCGATGATATTGGAACTAATTTTATCCATTTCCATTCCGTCATAGTCTTCTGGAATATCGGTTCCATTAAGACCCAATGCTCCGGCAGCCTCAAGCAGTTCCCTGTTCAAACCTTCTTTTTTAGATTCCAACTCTTCCATTCTACTTAGTACATTATCATTAACAAAGCCTAGAGCAGTTTTGAAAATTAATTTATGCTCATCAGAAAAATCCTCGGGTGTAAAAATATCCTGGAAATTAGTTTGCCCGAGAAGGAAACTTCCGCCTTTGGGTAAGTTACTCATTTTCGTTTCACCTCTCATTAGGTTAAGACTATTACCTATTTGCCTGTAAAACTAGGTTTGCGTTTTTCCATAAATGCCCCGATACCCTCTTTGCGGTCCTCAGTGGTAAAAGCAGTTACAAAGCTTTTATTTTCAAATGTTAAGGCAGAGTTCATATCCATATTTATCCCTGTATTTATGGCTGATTTGGCCATGCTCATTGCTACTAAGGGTTTGGAAGCTAACTTCCGGGCAAGTTTTTGGGCCTCTTCCATAAGCAAATCTGCTCCGATTACCTTGTTTACAAGACCTATTTTTTCAGCGGCAGCAGCATCAAATATATCCCCTAAGAAAATCAGTTCCTTAGCTTTAGCTGTACCAATGAGTCTTGGAAGACGTTGGGTCCCGCCACCACCGGGAATGATTCCCAAACCGACTTCGGGCAATCCCAACTTGGCGGTATCGGATGCAAGACGGAAGTCACAGCACAAAGCCAGTTCACAGCCACCTCCCAATGCAAAACCATTAATAGCCGCAATGACCGGCTTTGATAAGTTATCGATTTTTTCAAAGGCATTCCGGCTAACCTGGTTGAAGCTGTACACTTCCACCGGGGTTAGATTTGCCATTTCAGCTATATCCGCACCGGCGGCAAAGGCTTTACTTCCTGCACCGGTAATGGTCACTGCCTTAACAGATGCATCAGCTTGTAATTCATCTGCGGCCAGACTTAACTCCTCGAACACTTTACTGTTCAGAGGGTTCATAGGAGGCCGGCTCAAAGTTAAGGAGGCCACACCGTTATCTTTAGTCAATTGAATTACTTCATAAGTCATAAAAAATTTGCTCCCCTTTCAAATCAGTCTTTAGAGATTATGTTCCTAAATAAAAAACTCCGGTCTTATTCGTTATACCAACCGGCACCGGTCTTTTTGCCAAGACGTCCGGCCCTTACCAAAGCTTTCACATTTTGAGGCGGGTTCCATTTAGGATCTTTCGTTTCATCGTAAAAATAATCGGATACATGAACTGCTATATCTATTCCCGTAAAATCCATTAATGTAAAGGGACCCATGGGATAATTAAGGCCCAGGGTCACTGCTTTATCAACATCCTCAACCGTGGCAACCCCCTCTTCCACAATTCGCATAGCCTCTAGAAACTGAGGCATCATAATACGATTTACGATAAAACCCGGAGTATCCTTTTTAACTTCTACAGGTGTCTTACCCATAGCTTGAGCCAACTCAAAAGCCAGTTTTACAGTTTCGTCACTTGTATAAAAGCCCCGGATAACCTCTATCAGACGCATTATGATTGGGGGATTAAAGAAATGTAAACCGACAACTTTATCGGGACGGTCTGTGGCGGAAGCTAGAGTGGTAATCGACATGGAAGAAGTATTAGTGCCCAAAATTGCCTCTGGACGGCAAATCGTGTCCAGCTTTTTAAAGGCACTTTTCTTCACCTCCATATCTTCGAAAATAGCCTCAATCACCATATCAACATCTGCAAAATCGTCCATCTTAACGGTAGTAGTAATACGCTTTAATGCCACTTCCTTCTCTTCCACAGTCATTTTTTGCTTTTGAACACTCTTCTCCATGAAACTGGAAATGCGGTTAATCGCATCATCAACCAATCTTTGTTCCACGTCACAAAGGATAACTTCGAGCCCTTTCGCTGCAGCCAAATGGGCTATACCACCACCCATAGATCCGGCTCCCAATACTCCTATTTTTTTTGTCATCATTCATACCTCCCACTTTTGAATTTAGAAAATAAAGTTTAAGCGTTTTCATTTTTAAATAAACAGCAAAACCCGTACCAAGGTACCATTGACCCATGAGTATTTGACGGACAAGTCCGAATTTACTTGCATGCATATAAATTCGGACTTGTCTCATTATTGCCACATTAATCCATAAGGTTGCATAAATACTGCAATTAATAGTTGCAAATTTACAACATGTATCAAAAATGCAACTACTCGCAATGTTTTTCCATGGCTTATTTATATTTAAGCTTCAGCACCGGCAAGTGATTCAACTCGTTTTCCTTTCGTTTCTGCAAAAAAGAGAAATGCCAATACACAAAAGATGACCGCCGGAATAGCAAAGAATATAAACGTGCCGGTAAAACCAACACCCAACTGCTGAATAAAGCCCGCGGCGATAGGACCGGTAAAGCCTCCAATGCGACCAAATGCTTGAGCCCATGCAACACCCGTGTTCCTACAATCTGTTTGATAGGATTCAGCAAGAGTTGGCTGTACGCCGCTTAACCCCCAGTGCATGGCAACACCTGATAACACACTAAAAATAACAACTTGCCATTGATTTGTTGCATAACCCAAGAGAAGTACAAATATAGCGGTAAACAACCAAGCAAAGGCAACATTCTTTTTACGCCCAATGATATCCGCCACATAACCTGTTGCCAGCGCACCACCGATAGCGAACACGTTTTGCAATATGGCGAAAGAATAACCCTGAACTACCCCATACCCCTCTTCCACTAGAAGCGAGGGAAGCCATCCCGTAATGCCATAAATCACCACCGAGCCCATAAAATAAGTAATCCAAAGATTAATTGTTATTTTTCTGTAATCCGACGAAAAAATGGCACCTAAGCCAACTGCCTTAGGGGGAGGTGGGGCTGATAAACTGCCTGCAGTCCATTCATTGACCGTGCCTTTTGCATTTTTCTCCATTGACTTGATTACATTTATTGCATCTGATTCACGGCCCTTACTCAATAACCAGTGTGGGGATTCACTAAGCATGGCTACCAATACTAATGGGTAAAATACAGATAAGCCCGCGAGCAAGTAACAGAGCCTCCAGCCAAACTCGGGAACTACATAAGTGCACATTATCCCAACTATAACCCAACCCGCCATATAAAAGGACATTATTGACGCCGAGAAAAACCCCCTGTTTTTAGTTGGCGCATTTTCAGACATCATAGTTACCCCAACTGGTATGGCAGCACCAATACCAATACCACCCAGTATTCTTAAGACTGCAAACGCTTCATAACTTTGCACCCAAAAAATCGCCAACGTCAACAAAGAATAAACCAGGCTGGAGAAAACAAGCGCCTTTTTCCTACCCAAGCGATCAGATAGAATGCCAGCCAGTATTCCCCCAACCATTAAACCTAAAAGACTCCACGAAGATAGGGCGCCAGTTTGAACTTTAGTCAATTTCCATTCCGACGCTATCTGAGCCATTGTATAAGGAACTACCATGTAAACAATTCCGCTGAAAAGAATAACTAAACCTACCAAGAAATAAATTTTAAAGGTATATTTCGATATGCCAATATCGTCAATAACCTCTGAAATCATTGTTTTCTCCATCTATTTTTCCTCCCTCATATTTTCTAATTATCCAATGCTATGTTAACCTTCCCCCTCCCACTCAACATAGGTACCTCGCTAAGTTTCTGCCCAGCCCGATACCCCTAAGATTATTTATCCACTAATCGACTATTCATTCTTTGATTCAATAAGATCGGCTAAACGGCCCCATTTTTCTAAGAATATTTCCTGTGGCATGGATTTTACATTCCGGACAATCGGTTTAAATTCCATAAGTTGCAGAATATCCTTTTGGAGATCTACCCCCGGAGCAATTTCAATTAATTCCAATCCTTCCTCAGTGAGCTTGAATACTGCCCTTTCAGTTACATATAAAACTTCTTGGCCGATACTAACAGCGTATTTTCCACTAAAGGTAATTTGTTCTACATCATTAATAAACTTTTTGCCTTTCCCTTCATTTAAGATATTTAGTTTTCCATCATCAATTCTTATATCAAGCCCGCCAGCGGTAAAAGTACCGCAAAATACTAATCTCTTAGCATTTTGAGTTATATTGATAAAGCCCCCGCATCCAATTGGTGCATTACCTAATTGGCTGACGTTAACATTTCCAAAACGATCAATTTCTGCCGCTCCCAAGAATGCTACATCAAGTCCACCCCCATCATAATAATCGAATTGATAAGGTGTCTCGATAAACGAATCGGCATTAATTGAGTGACCAAAATCAAGTCGCCCCTGTACCGGCACGCCGCCAATGGCACCTGATTCGGTAGTCATATGCATATAATGGCTGACATTCTCCTCTGCTGCCACCACTGCAACTCCATCTGGCATACCAATGCCTAAATTAACAACTGCACCAGGTGATAACTCCATAATGGCTCTTCTGGCAACAATTTTTCTCTCATTTAACGTCATAGGCTTAAAAGCATTAATAGGTACTTTTATATCTCCATTATAAGCAGGACTAAAATATGTCCCTCCGTTTTGCTTGTGGTTCTCCGGTTTACCAACTACGATATAATCAACGAGAATTCCCGGAACCCGCGCTTCCTTTGGATGCAGTGTTCCCTCTTTAACAATATGTTCCACCTGAGCGATTACAATACCGCCGCATGCTTTAGCAGCCTGTGCTGCCGATAACCAATCAAGAATAACACCTTCTCGATAAACTGAAATATTACCATTTTCGTCTGCCACCGAGCCCCGAATAATTGCCACATCAATCTTGGGAACTGTATAATGCAGCCATTCTTCATTACCAATTTCAATAACTTTGACGTAATCATCGCCTTCTTTGGCCTTTTGATTAATCTTCCCTCCCTCAACCCGGGGATCAACAAAAGTGCCCAATCCAACCTTTGTTATAACCCCAGGTCGGCAGGCGGCAATATTCCGGCAGATGGTAACCAAAACGCCCTGAGGTAAATTATAGGCTTCATATTTATTCTCTCTGGCCAGTTTGCACATTTCAATTCCGGCGCTCCTATAATGACCCGCAATTACTCTTTTAATCATACCTTCGTGAGCATAATGCCCCATGCCAAGACCTTCAAAATTACCTCCACCTGTAGCCCACATAATGGTTAAATCCCGCGGATGTCCCGTTTCAAGGAAACTTTTTTCAAGAGCAATATTAACTTCCTCCGCCATACCTGCCAATGCAAAACCAGTGGCATAAATAGTAGACCCGTCTTTAATATGATTCCTAACATCTTCAGCTCTAATAACTTTAGACATATATTCACTCCCTTTTAGGCAATCTTAGGTACAATGAGTCTTTAATCCCATTGAAAAAACTTAATATTAATTTATTAACTACACACATTAAAACATTTTATTCAATAACCAAGGTGTTTCGATAATACCCCCTCCTCATAAATGTACCCATTATTAGAAACCTAAGATAATGGACTACTCAATAATGCAATACAATGATACTCAAACTAATGCAGTTTAGTTTTTGTGACCTGTAATCCCAAGAAAATGTTCACCTAAATCATATATCACCCACAATTCTAACTAACAATTATGACAATTTGCACTATTTTAAATTGCAAAACACATTCCAGTTATCGCTTAAACCTGTGGATTTTTTAGAAAGCCTGCCAAACCTAAAACTACTGGCCATATCCCCTTTTATTTTTAGCCCATTACACTTTTTTTTCTATACTAGTTGCATTGCAAATACAATAATGGTTGCAATTCTGCTACATTGTATTAGGAGCGCAACTTATTTATATCTTAACTTATTGTAAAAAAAAACTTTGAAGCTAATATCTAACTTCAAAGCTAAAAAAATATTCCATTACAACCTTATTCTTATACCTTAACATTAACTACAGATTCAATCCTTTCGCCAATAGTTTCCCTAACAAATAATAATGCAACAATAGAACAGATTAATGACGGAACAGCAAAAAATATTAATGTACCTGTAAAATCAAGACCCATCTGCTGAACAAAACCTGCGGCAACAGGACCACAAAACCCTCCAATACGGCCAAATGCTTGGGTGCAAGCAACCCCTGTATTCCTAAATTCTGTCCTATATGCTTCAGTAAGAAGCGGTTGCATACCACTGAGCCCATAATTCATTGTAATACCTACTAACACACCACAAAAAACAACTTGCCATTGATTTGTGGCATACCCCAATAACACCACTGCTATTGCTGTAAATGTCCAGCCCAAAATGACGTTTTTTCTGCGTCCGATTATATCTGCTATATAGCCGGTCACTAATGAACCAACTATAGAAAAAAGATTTTGCAAAATAGCAAAGGAATAACTCTTTATCAAACCATATCCTTTTTCAACAAGAAGGGAAGGAAGCCAGCCTGTTATCCCATATATAACCAATGAACCCATAAAATACATAACACAAAGGTTTATTGTTGCTAAGCGATATTCAGAAGAAAAAATTGCTTTAATCCCAAAAGACTTAGGGGGAGGTGGTGCAACTAGATCGCCTTCTTTCCAGTCGCTTGCCTCTCCTTTAACGGTTTTCTCCATAATACTGATAACGTTTATCGCCTCTTTCTCCCTACCTTTACTTAATAACCAGTGGGGAGATTCATTTAGAAAAAAAGCCAAGATTAATACATAGAGAGCAGGTAAAGCTCCTACCAAGTAACAAATTCTCCATCCAAATACGGGAACTACATAAGTGGCTACAATTCCTGCCACCACCCAGCCCATTATATAAAAAGCCATTATTGACGAAGTAAAAAAGCCCCTGTTTTTTGTAGGCGCAAACTCCGAAACCAGTGTTACTGAAACAGGAATACAAGCACCTAAACCGAAACCAACCAATATTCTTAAAATTGCAAATGTTTCATAGTTTAGTGCAAAATATATTGAAAAAGTTAGAATTGAATAAGCAAGACAAGAAAAAATAAGAATATTTTTTCTACCGATACGATCAGAAATAATGCCGGCAAACAGGCCTCCAATCATTAATCCCAAAAGACTCCAGGAAGCGAGAGAGCCGGTTTGAACTAGTGTTAACCCCCACTCACCAGAAATCTGAGGCATTGTATAAGCGACAATCATATAATCAAACCCATCAAAAAGAAGCACAAGACCAATCAAAAAATAAATCTTAAAAGTAAACTTTGATATTCCTAAATTGTCGATAACTTCAGAGATCATTACCTTATTCATCATTTGTTGCCTCCTCTTTCGTTACACCTAAAGAAAACACATGGGCCAAAGAATAACCATCAGGCTTCAGTTGAATATATGCTTCAATTTTTCCAATTGCCTGAAATTTAACGACATTGATTCATAATGCATACTAAATTCATTATCGGAAACCGACAATCTCTCGTCCTTTTTTTCCTTGCGCGCCATTAGCCTTTATGCGGGCAATATCTGCACTATACATAATTAGAAAACCACCTATATTTACGGTGGTTTATTTTCCCTAAACAAAAAGGCTTTAAACATACCTAAAATCGAACTAATACATAATAAAGATAACCCGGTCACAAGATTTATTACAAGAAACTTTCAAATTCTTCTTTCAACAGAGGGACCACGTCAAACAAATCGCCCACAATTCCGTAATCGGCAACTTTAAAGATATTTGCCTCGGGATCCTTGTTGATGGCCACAATACACTTTGAGGAACCCATGCCTGCCAGGTGTTGAATAGCACCGGAGATGCCACAGGCTATATAGAGCACCGGTGATACAGTTTTACCGGTCTGCCCCACCTGCATATTGTGGGGAACCCAGCCGGCGTCAACAGCGGCCCGGGAAGCTCCCACAGCGGCACCCAATACATCGGCCAATTCTTCGATAACCTTGTAGTTCTCAGGGCTTTTCATGCCACGGCCGCCGCTTACGATAATGTCAGCCTCGGTAAGCTCCGGGCGCTCGGAAACCTGGCGCACGATATCCTTTATTTCTTGCCGGATATCGCCTACCTGGAAAGGCGCATTAACAATTTCAGCTTCCTTCTTGTTTTCTTCGGCCATGAAGGAGTTGGGACGAATCGATGCCATAACCGGGCGGGCTTCGGGGCATGTGGCCTTCACAAAGACTTTGCCGGCATAAATGGGCCGGGTAAAAACCAGCTGCCCGTCTTCCACGGTCATATCCACACAGTCGCTCATTAACCCTGTTTCCACCTTTTGGGCTACCTGGGCGGCCAAGTCTCTGCCGCACATGGTGTATCCTAGGAGGAATGCATAAGGTTCATTCTCTTTAATCAGTCCTGCTATAGCATTGGCATAGCCATCGGTAGTAAAGTTCTCCAGTACATCGTCCTCAAGAACATACACTTTGTCAGCACCATATTTACCGAGGGTGTATGCCATTTCCAACACACCTTTCCCTGGTAAAACCGCACACAGTTCGTGACCCAATTCTTCCGCAGCCTTTCGGCTGGCTGACAATACTTCCAAACTGACCTTTTTTATTTGACCGTCAAACTGTTCAATATATACCCAGATACCTTTAGGCATTTATATAGAAAACCTCCCTTATCTGTTTTTTGGCTTAGAATATTTTAGCTTCTTGGTGCAACAACCTGGCCAGTTCCTTTGCGGCATCCGGAGCTTCGCCTTCGATAACTTTCCCTGCTTCACGGGGTTTGGGTAGACTAAAGGACAGTGCCTTTACTTTGGTAGTCAGTTCATCCACTCCCACATCCGCAGCCGTTGTTTTTCCCATGGGTTTCTTTTTAGCCTTCATGATACCTTTCATGGACGGGTATCGGGGTTCGTTAAGCCCTTTTTGTGCTGTAATCATTGCAGGCAAAGAGACTTCTATTACTTCACTTCCACCCTCTATTTCTCTGGTGGCAACAGCTTTGCCGCCCTCTACTTCCAGTTTGGTGACCATATTCACCACCGGGATGTTGAGGATCTCAGCTATCCTGCCAGCAACCTGGGCCGAACTGTCGTCAATGGCTCTCCAGCCGCCGAGAATAATGTCATAATCCATGCCGCTCAGGGCCTTGGCTAAAACAGTGGCTGCAATGTATTCGTCCACTTCTTCGGTACCGGGATCGATGAGCATTGCTTTATCTGCACCCATGGCCAGCGCTTGGCGCAGGGCGTCCTGTGCCTGCTGTCCCCCGACGCTGACAACCGTTACTTCTCCACCATCTTTTTCCTTTAGCTTAAGAGCTTCTTCCACGGCAAATTCATCGTAGGGGTTAATTATCAAACTTACACCCTTATTATCGATCCTTCCATCGCCGGTCAACTTAATCTTTGCTTCGGTGTCAAATGTTTGCTTGAGGCATACTACAATGTTCATATGCTTCCTCCTATCTAAATCCCAGTTGGAGGCCACATCCTTTTTACCACTCCCACGTGGCAAATTAAAGCCACCTGGCAAATTAATTAAAGCAAGACCCATACCAAACTGTAAAAAAACAAAAAAAAAGGATATTTCAATCCAAATAACAGATTATATGGATTGAAATATCCTCAAATATAATAACTATTCAATTAATCATGTTTCAATATTACAACAATTAAAGTTGTTATTTACATACATTGTATTAAAAATGCAACCTATTGATTGTTGGAATCTTTCAACTTTCTATACAGCAGAGTTCGATGGATTCCCAAACGGTTAGCCGCTTTACCTATCCGCCCATCACATTCGGCTAATACTTGTTTGATATATTGCATTTCCACAGCCTTTAGGACGCTCTTCAATGTCCCCTTGTACTCTGTTGTTTTCAATTTCCTTAATTCTGCATTCCCTGAATCCAATTTACAACTTGCTGGTGTATAATCCTCAAGATATAAATCATCACCGGCTGACGTAATAACCAGCCTCTCTATGACATTACGTAGTTCCCGAACATTACCCGGCCAGCTATATTCAAGCAGCTTCACGGTCGCCTGTGTGGTTAGGTTTTTCTCAAATGCATATTGTCTGTTTAATTCTTCTAAGAATTTATTCGCAAGGGCCAAAATATCGTCAGGTCTTTCTCTCAGCGGCGGTAAATGTATGGGGATTACATTAAGCCTATAGTATAGATCGCTCCTAAACGATTTCTGATTGATCATTGCTCTTAAATCTCTATTGGTTGCTGCAATCAGTCGGACATTAGTTTGGCACATTGTTGTACTGCCCAATCTTTGTATTTCACCAGTTTCCAGCACTCGTAGCAATTTAGACTGCATTGATAATGGCAATTCGCTGATTTCGTCCAGAAATAACGTCCCTTTATCCGCTATCTCAAACAGCCCGGGTTTTCCTTGCGCACTTGCGCCAGTAAAGGCCCCCCTTACATAACCGAACAATTCCGACTCCATCAATTCTTGGGGAATGGCCGCACAATTCACCGGGATAAACGGTTCGTTTGCCCGAAGACTGTTTCTGTGTATATATTTTGCCATGACTTCTTTACCGGTCCCTGATTCTCCAATCAGCATGACAGTGCTGTCAGTTTTTGCTATAATCTGACTGGTTGCCATAATTTCACGCATTTGCTGACTCTTGGCCACCGGTAAATTCTGTTTCAAATCCTTCTCACTTAAATATGCAACTGCGTTCTTATAACGATCAGCTGTTGCCTTTTCTTTTCTTATGGCCTCAATATACTTATCAACTAGTTTTTTATGGCGTGAGTTAGTAATAACCATAACGATGTCGCCATTCTCATCCATTAATGGAGTGCTGGTAACCATTTGTTTAATCCCATGCCAACTTTCCAGTAATCCTGTTACCACAGTGCGTTCTTTTATTGCTTTTAAGGTAGGGGACCAGTTATATACCCCTTTTTCAAGCAAGTCTTTTACATTACTGCCAATAAGTTGCTCAAGACTAACCCCTAATAGTTTCTTTGTCGCTGTATTGGCAAAAGTTACGTTGCCTAACCCATCGGTTACAAATATAACATCATAGGAATGATTGATAACTACTTCTAAATCTAGCTGGGTAAGGGGATTGCTTATTTTAAAAGAAACTTGTTGATTGCGATCCACCTTTTTAGGTTCAGAAACCATTTTACCACCCTCTAAACCGAAAGTCGCTATTTTCGAAATTTACTCACTAATTCGACAATACTCTACCAATTGCCTCTTTTGATAGAAAAAATCCTTAACAAAAAAACATCGGCAAGTTTAAAATTGACTCTTTTTCATTAATTGTTTGAACTATAGTAGAATTCCTGTGCTATATATCACTAAATTTTGCCAAAAGATAAGTATTTTTATCGAAATTATACTGATGACCATAGATGTGATTCAAATCTTACATTATAATGGGTAGTGCAAATGAATAATTAATGAGTTCATCCTGTTATTGATTTTAATACTGTTGGTATTTGGAATGTTCCCCTCCTTTGGTTGAGTTTAGCTAGCGGGAGTGAACCCAATGTTCAGCTAAAGAAGAAAGGGGACACACCTCCTACGGAGGAATGTCCCCAATGGATGGGGATTCTACCCCACCTGGAACTCCCACTCATCAAGTGGGAATCTTAAGCAGCAGATTAATGATGTACAGTACCTAAAAGTGCTCTTTTAATACCTCTTTAATGAGGGCTCTTTTGTTAGGTGTCCAGCACCCGTCCTCCCCTGTAGGGCATATTGATTTTTAAGCGAACCACTGCGACTATCCGGTTAGCATTATAAAGGGTATCTGTCAGCCCATTAATTTAAAGCGCACAGAGAAAGTTGTTCCCTCTGAGGTTGACATAGCATCTATGCTGGCGTTATGCCTGGCAGATATACTGTAACATACCGCCAATCCAAGACCTGTTCCATCATCTTTGGTGGTGAAAAAGGGAGTACCCAAGTTTTCCATCACTTCAGGCTGCATGCCTTTACCTTCATCTGCTACAGATAGGACCACCTCTTCACCCTCTGTATACGTCGTTATACTTAAAGTGCCACCGGGGGACATTGCCTCTAAGCCATTACGGCAAAGGTTAAGAATGAGTTGGCGCATTTCCTTTTCATCCAGAAATAAGTCTGGTATCTCTTGCAGTTTTAACTCAAGGTACATATCGTATCTAAACACATTGGCCTGTATCATTGGTGATAGTGCTTCCACAACAGAATTTAAGTTTTGCACCTTTTTATCGACGGGCTTATCCTTGGCCAGAGACAGAAACTGGCCGATAATGGAATTAGCCCGGTCTAACTCTTCGATCATCAAATTAAGATGGCTTTTGTACGGCATGAGATCATTTTTTGCCTGGAACATCTGTAAGAAGCCTCGTACCGTAGTCATTGGATTTCTCACTTCATGACCAATCCCTGCAGCCATTTGCCCAATGAGGTTAAGCCGCTCCAGACGAGACATTTCCCTTTCCCACTGTTTACGCTCTGTGATATCTCTGGCAACAACTAGAACAGCCGGACCGCCGCGGAAATGCAGCGGCACTCCTGTAGCTTCTACTTCAAAAGGGGACCCGTTGAGTTTTAGGAGTTTCTGTTCAAACCACTGTAAGGGCTCATTTGTTTCATGCATTTTTTGCATTGCTTCGGTGACTGCTTGCATGTAGTCGGGGTGAATAAATTGTGTTATGTTCTTACCTATTATTTCCGTTTCATTTTTAGCATTTAGGAGTTTAACACCCGCCTGGTTTAAAAATACTATTTCACCAGTAAAATCATGAACTCCTATTAATTCCGGCGAAAGTTCAACCAGCCTGCGATAAAGATCTTCACTCTCACTAAGCGCCCTTTGTGTTTCTTTACTCTTAGTAACGTCTATAATTACTCCCACCAACCCGGCAACCCCGTCATTACTGTCTGTAAAAACACCTTTATACAAAACTACATCATGCATCGTTCCGTCAGCATAAGGGATTACCGTCTCGTAAACCTGCTTCCCAGTTGTACGGAACAGCTCGGAATCCTTCTCCGTATAAATATCAGCCAGATCTTTGGTGCGAAGTTCATAAATAGATCTTCCCATTGTTTCTTCTTTGGTAAACCCCATATCAGTTTCAAAGGCGGCATTACACCCCCTAAATATTCCGTTATTATCTTTGTAATAAACTGGATTGGGAATGGTGTCAATCAGTTTTTGCAAGAAGCGAAGATTTTCTTTTAGCTCCCTTTCGGCCTGAACGCGTTCAGTCACATCACGTATTATCCCCTCAACTGCGGGATTACCATATCTATCATTGGCTACAACACTTTTAACTTCCACCCATTTTGTAGTCCCGTCCTTATGTACTAGCCTAATAGTAGCGGACAACGGTTGGGGTGATTGCAACTGAGCTTTAATCAGCGGGCGGTCGTCCTGATGCACACCTAATAACGCAAGATAGGGGTTTTCGTATAATTCCTCTGGCATATGTCCTGCAATAACACTGGAAGTGGGGCTGACATACTCAAACTGGAAGCTGGGCACCAAACGGTAGCGAAAGATTAAATCTTGAGCATTTTCCGCCAGCAGTCTATACATCTTATCCTTTAAAGCATGCTCTGTTATGTCCACTGCACAACCACACGCCCCAAGAATATTTTCTTCTTCATCATAAATGAAATCACCGACAAGTAGAACATCCCTAAGAGTGCCATTCTTGGTACGGAGAGTGGTTTCATTCATCTCATAAATACTTTTTTTAAAATAACTGATATCTTTCTGAGGATCCTTCATTTTAATGGCTTTACCTGGCTTTATATGCAGTTGTTTTAAATACTCATCCCTGGAAAGCCCTACAAGTTCTTGGTGCTCATACCCATCAATAGCCTTGCTGGCTCTGTTTCTATAGATAACGGTTTCGGAAGCATCATAAAGGATAGTGCACACAGGTAGTTGGTCGAGCACTGCCTTATAAAACTTTAACTCTTGGACTTCTTCACGTAGCTCTGAAATTTCAGCCAAAAGTTGGTCCCTCGATTTTTCCTTATCCTCCATATTACCGCCCCCGAAGGTATTTATTTTAATGTTCTGGTTATTGGTTTGCATAGCATAATTTTTGACATTTACAACATATTTCCCTTCGGGAAAGCTGTCGAACTTAGTCTTTTTTTCAATTCTTTGCCAGGGACACAAAAAGGGACAGGCACCTTTGGGGTAAACTTTTCTTAACAATAATAAAAGCTCCTACCAATGTTGGCAGGAGCTTTTATTATACCATTTAGTCAATAACCATAGCATTACTGATCATGTGGTGAATATGCTTGATCTCTATATCCAGTTCGTAGTACTTCGCTATATCATGCAATGCGTCGTAGCAGTTATGGCAGGGGCTAATCAGAATTTTAGCTCCGGTATTGGTAATCTGATCGGCCTTCATTTTACCCTTGGCCATGCGTACCTTTTTAATTTCCTCACCCATGCCCAGAGCACCACCGCCGCCGCCACAGCAGAAATTATACTTGCGGTTGGGCCACATATCCCTGAAGTCTTCACAGACTGTATTCAGGCAGTACCTCTGCGGCTCTACAACTCCTTGCTTACGTACGGCGTTACAGGGATCGTGCATGGTTACAGGTTCAGGGTTCTTGCTGGGATCTACCTTGATGAGACCCTTTTCAAGAATTTCAGCTTCCAGCTCCGGGAACCAGGTAACATCATAATTTCCGTCTTCCTCACTCAACCATACTTTACGTCCCCAGCTTTGAGCCCGCAGCGCGTGACCGCACTCGGTAACCAGTACACCTTTTTTAGGCTTAAGCCTTTTTACCTCTTCGGCAACCCTTTCCAACATCAGCTTGGAAGCCTCATCATCACCGTTAAACAGGCCGTAGTGAGTAGCGTCCCACCAGTTACTGGGACTCGTCCAGCTTATGCCCGCATAATGCATGATTTTACCGATGCTTTGAATGTCCATGGGATAATACTTAATTTCCCTGGGGTCCCAGAGGAACATGTAGTCGGCTCCCTCTACATCAACCGGGATCTTAATGCTGGTATCGTCCATCTCCATCTGCAGCTCTTCTTCCATCCACTCCAGGGTGTCCAAGTAATCTTCCTTGGTGATTTCCATCTGGTTACCTGTTTTTACCTGGGCGTCAACGATATCCTGCAGGAATCCCGGTGCCCTAAGACCGAAGTTGCCACGGATAGTACGCACCATACCGGCAATATCCACTTTCATAGGACAGTCCATTGTACAGCGGGCACATGTGTTACAGACCCAGATCATCGGGTCATTCAGCACATCTTCCCTCATACCCAGCATTACTTTACGAATAAGTTTGCGCGGGTCTGAGTTTTCAACCACATCGCTATAAGGGCATCCCGCCGTGCACATACCACAGGTTAGGCAGTTATTCAAGTCTGCAGGGTTCTTGTCCGTACACAGCTTAGAAACTACCTCTTCCCTAAAACTTGGATCTAATTTTTTAGCTTCAATTTCATTGCTCACTAAGAATCTCCCCCCATTTCTTAGTTTCGTGCAGTCAGGGGTTCCTAACTGGCCCGACCAAGGAATTTTTTAACATAAAATGATTCCTAAAGCTTAACATAGATGTGCTTATAGTATATCAACTGACAAATTTATCTGTCAATTGCTAATACAAAATTTAAAACATAGGTTCATAAAAAGGGTAAAAAACTTCTTATTATATTAATTCTATTTTAAAATTAAAACTCCTACCTTAAAAAGTAATTATATTTATAAATTTTTGGTCATATATAAAATAACATTGATTACATGGTAAAACATACAAATTCATTGACTTATGAAAACGGTTTCATTATATTATTGAACATATTCTCATAACAACTAACAATTTAACCTTTGACTATTATGATCAAATAAAAAAAACTTTACATGATCGGTATAATATGCCATATTTATAGCATATTATACTCCTAAAGAAAGGGACAGGCTCCTTTTTTTTGCTTTTTAAAAAAGGTTCCTGTCCCTTCTTGGCATAATTTCCTGGACAACAAAAAAGTCCCGGCATCTAACCGATGCCGGGACTTTGGCTTTTATTTAATCAATTACCATTGCATTGCTTAACAGGTGGTGAATGTGTTTGATCTCCACATCCAACTCATAGTGTTTAACAATGTCAGATAACTGGTCAAAACAGTTGTGACAGGGACTAATCAATACCTTAGCTCCCGTATTGGTGATTTGATCTGCTTTTAACTTACCTTTATCCATCCGGTAGCGTTTTATTTCTTCGCCCATGGCCAGAGTCCCGCCACCACCGCCACAGCAGAGGTTGTATTTGCGATTAGGCCACATCTCCCTGAAATCCTCACAAACATGGTTTAAAACATATCGTTGCTCTTCTACAATCCCCTCTTTACGCACGGCGTTACAAGGATCGTGCATGGTCACAGGATCAGGATTTCTGCTGGGGTCCACCTTTACAAGACCCTTTTTAATTATCTCAGCCTCCAGCTGGGGCAACCAAGTAACATCGTAGTTTCCATCCTCAGGGCTCAACCATACCTTACGGCCCCAACTTTGAGCCCTCATTGCGTGGCCGCACTCAGTGACCAACACGCCTTTCTTGGGTTTAAGCCTTTTTACTTCTTCAGCTATTCTTTCCAGCATTATTTTAGAGTCTTTATCATCACCATTAAACAGGCCATAGTGGGTAGCATCCCACCAGTTACTGGGACTCGTCCAGCTTATGCCCGCATAATGCATGATTTTACCGATGCTTTGAATGTCCATGGGATAGTACTTGATTTCCCTGGGGTCCCAGAGGAACATGTAGTCGGCTCCCTCTACATCAACCGGGATCTTAATGCTGGTATCGTCCATCTCCATCTGCAGCTCTTCTTCCATCCACTCCAGGGTGTCCAGGTATTCCTCCTTGGTCACTTCCATCTGGTTACCTGTTTTTACCTGATTGTCTACTATATCTTGCAGGAATCCCGGTGACTTCAGACCAAAATTACCCCGGATGGTACGTACTAGACCGGCAACGTCTACTCCCATGGGACAATCCATGGTACACCGGGCACACTGAGTACACTGCCAGATAAATATGTCATTAAGTACTTCCTCTTTCATACCCAGCAAAACCTTGCGGATCAGCTTTCGCGGGTCTGCATTCTCATGCACCTCGTTGAAGGCGCAGCCTGCCGTACACATGCCGCATGTCAAGCAATTATAAAGATCCGCGGCATTCTTATCCGTACAAAAATTGGCAACCACATCTTCCCTAAAAGTGGGATCTAACTTCTTGGCTTCTATTTCACTCACCTTTTATTCCCCCTCACTTTCTAATTTGGCTCCTGCTTTTAACAGCCCGTCACCTAAATTTAAATGAACTCTATTTCTTTTATTCTGTTCATAACATAAAATTCCTACCTCCAGACAAAAAAAACTCCGGTTTTTTAACCGGAATTTTTTGACTCCTTATTTGAGAGGTAAATAAAATGTTAATCTGTCGATCACCGGCTCCAAGAGTTTATGGCATTCTCCGGCCGCCACCTCATCATTGGTGGCAAGGTTGCGATATTGCTTTACCAAGGTCGCCAGGGCCTGGTCAGCGGCACGAATACCAAGGCAGATTTTACGCATCACTTCCGGCGTACACTCAGCCTGCCTGCACCAACCAGGGATTCCATCTTCTACTGTCAAGGCTAAGGAACCGGGGGAACGTGCTAATATTTCCAGGACTTTACTTCCCAACCGGTGGTCAGATAGATACTCTTCCATTTCTTCCAGGCGGTGGTCACCACCCGGGCCTCTCAGGCAGCTAACCATGGAGTTGGCTGCGGCCTCATAAGCTTCATCCGCTATCACATCCAAAAGAGCACGACTCAAGAACAGCTGCTTGGCCTCCCCGGAACCCAGGGTCATTTTGGCGTGGGCATCTTGTGCCCCCTCAAGACAGGTTCTTAGAACCTGCAGCATCCACTTCAAGTCACTGGTATCATCCACATCCGGTTGCCAGCGATAAAAACTTACTTGCAGGAAAGATAACAGTGGCCCGGTTTCACTTTCCCGCTTTAGAAAGCTTACTACTTTATCCCTGTCCGGGCAAAGGGGCAAGTGAAACTGCTGCTTTTTTTCAGGTATTGCGGCCAGGGCTATAATCAGCTCATATCTTAGCTCCGCCTCTGAGGGCCACTGCGCCAGCCCGGCCAGCAGGTGGGTAATATGAGGGTTTTCAGCTAAGTATTCAGGTGCTTTCCGGGCTACCAATACCGCGGCACGCATATGTAAATCTTTTTCTCTTTCCTGCAACAGGCACAGCAATTCATGCAGCAACGCAGGGGTTAATGACAATTCATCTTTTTCAAGGTATTCCAGAGCTTCTGCTGCCTCTTCCCTGGTACCGCGAAGGCCTTGCCGCAACACATACTCTCTTCCGGGCTCTTGCCTCAAATTAATCCCCCCTAAAAACTAAGAGCACTATCTATTTCTGTATTTATTTCTGTTTATAATATAACTTTCCTACAAACATTGACATAAATACAAGAAAAGCGCGCTAAATCAGTTCCCTTAGCGCGCGCTTTTCAGTACTTTTTTCCTTTGTCCTTGCCATTTATATGGCAAGGTATAATTTCCTAAAGTATGAAAAATACTCCGGATTACTTAATCCGGAGTATTTTTTGGTGAGCCATCCAGGACTCGAACCTGGGACACCCTGATTAAAAGTCAGGTGCTCTAGCCAACTGAGCTAATGGCCCCAATACGGCACACTGGCCGTTAATATTTTGTATGGCTGGGGTAGCAGGATTCGAACCTACGCATGCCGGGACCAAAACCCGGTGCCTTACCGCTTGGCTACACCCCAGCGATTTATTTTTTAATGGGGTGGGTAATGGGACTCGAACCCACGGCCTCCAGAGCCACAATCTGGCGCTCTAACCTGACTGAGCTACACCCACCATATTAGCGAAAATATAAAGCGCTGCGTAAAACCTGCAAGAATTATACTACCAAATCTCCGGCACTATGTCAAGAAATCTGAACCAGAAGTTTATGGAATAGTAAATAATTAAACTTGCACTATCAATATTATATCAGCAGGTTTCAATGAAGAAAACCATTTCATAACCTTTCTTCTACAGGAAAGACTAATTTAATAATTCTAATTTGCAGGTGATAGTAGTGAATCAAGATCTGGAAATAATGCTGCGAATCTTACTTTCTTTTTTCTTGGGTGCCCTGGTGGGAATAGAGCGCGAAAAACGGCATAAGCCGGCAGGGGTGCGCACGCACGCCCTGGTCAGCATGGGCGCAGGCCTGTTTACTGTGATCAGCGCTTATGGCTTCGCAGAGTTTGCAGGCATGCCTCATTACGGGAACATGGATCCGGCCCGGGTAGCGGCACAAATAGTTTCGGGAGTAGGCTTCATTGGGGCCGGCCTGATTTTTAAGAACAGAGATAATGTCCGGGGTCTCACCACTGCCGCCAGTATCTGGATGGCCGCGGCAATCGGCACCGGTGTCGGAGCGGGAATGTACGCGCCGGTTATGGCCAGTACAGCCCTTGCCCTGATCGCACTGAAATTTAATAGCGTGCTCAAGCGCTTTGGAATGGCTGATGAAGGAAAATAAGTAAAAATGGTTGAACTTATAGAAGGAGGTGATGCCAAACATGCAGCGATACTTAAATCTTTCTATTATTCAAATGCCCATCAGCCCTGATACGCAGGAAAATGTGGAATATCTGGAAAATAAAATAAACAGCCTTTTTGCTGATAATCGGCGGCCAGAGTTAGTGGTGGGGGTGGAATTTGGAATTGCCCCCTCCACCCCGGAACCTTTAGAGGGAAAGACTTTGAAAAAGCTGGCAGCCCTAGCCGCCAGCCACGGCATTTACATCATTCCGGGCACCATGAAACTGGATGATGGCAACGGTGGTTTCTATAACAGTGCCCCTGTTTTTAATCCCCGGGGAGAACTGTTAGGCACCTACTCAAAAATGGTTCCCTGGAATACAAAATTGGAAGAGGGAACAGTACCGGGGACAGAGTACAGGGTATTCGAATTGCCGGAAAAAAACACGCGCGTAGGGGTGCAAATCTGTTTTGATGCAGACTTCCCCGAGATATCCAGGACACAGACCCTTATGGGGGCTGAGATTTTAATTCAGCTTTCCATGGATCCGGACAGCATCCCATTGCGTTATAATACCGTTAAGGCCGCCCGGGCAATTGAGAATCAGGCTTATTACGTTTACACCAACGGTGTAGGGGATTTTGATAACTTCCACCTTCGAGGGCATTCCACAGTGATAGACCCGGAGGGAAACATAATCTTCGAGGCGGGAGAAGTCCCCACCTTTCCGGTGCTAACGTTGGACCTGGACAAGGTAAAGCAGTGCCGAGAGCTAGGCACATGGCACCAGGTATCTATTTTGAGAACACTGGGCCAATACCCGCCCGGGCAACCTTATGCCGGTAAAGAATTGGAAAGCCCTTTATTTAAAAAATACCTTAAACCCTAAGCTGTATAAAGGCCCTTTAGCTTAAAGCCCGAGGGCCTTTTCACACAGATGTGATACTCGCAAGTCTTGACATTATGCAGACAAGAAATTCTCGCCATTCTTTACTTAGGTTCCTTCTTTTCCTCCACCTGGTAAGGACCTCCCGTGTAACCTCCGGGGCAATCATCTTTTACCATACTATACCAAAAGTCAAGCTCGCGCCTTTCATGCTCCGCCATATTTAAAATCATATTACGCAAGCACTCAGTGGGAGCACCTTGGGCAATTCTATTGTACAATTCTATTTCTTGCTTTTCGCACTCTATAATCTGATTAACTAAATATTGCCAGGCCATTGTATTTACCTCCTTTTAGCCAATAAAACTCTATTTATTATCCTTTTTATCCTCGTTTTCCTCACTGGTTTTCTCATTCCCACCATCTTTTGCCTGGTATGCTTCAGAGCAGCCCCCCGGACAGTCCGGACCATATCCCGGCCCGTAACCGTATCCAGGTCCATATTCGGGACTCGGGTTGTATCCAGGGCTGTATCCAGGTCCATAGCCGGGTCCATAACCCGGTCCGCCTCCGGGACAAGGACCAGCGTAATCAGCACCATCATAGTAGGATGCATATACTGTGTTCCAAAAACCTGCCTCACCGGCCTCTTCGGCAATTTTCCCCAAAACTTCTTGGCGCATTGCTGCACTGGGAAGCTGCTCAGCCAATTGGGCCATTAATGCTATTTCCCGCAGTTCCAGTTGCATAGCCGTCTTGACCATTCGCAACCACTGTTCATGCATAATCATTCCTCCTTACGGTTTTAATGGCATACTATGCAATATAAGTAATAAATGTTACATTTTACCTAAACAACCTTTGACCGTTGTATATGCATAAAAACAAGAAAAGCGCGCTAAATCACTTCCCTTAGCGCGCTTTTCAGTACTTTTTTCCTTTCCTAAAGTGGAACATAAAGAAACCCCCTTTCAGAGAAAGAGGGTTTCAAAGTGAGCTCACAATGACCTACGCTACAGCCACTACGAATACCTGCATAGCCCACGACAACCTTTCGACTGCCATAGACCATTACGATACCCGCAATAGCCTTTGCTTGACTACCATGGATATCTAATGAGCCTGCAGCAATCTCTCGACCACTACAAACCCATAATCCTGGACAACAAGGATTATTCGACATCCATGATAATCTTAGCTCGACCAATACATATCCCTTACGACCATATTGCAATCCTTGGACTGCAATATAGCCTGCCGGAACATGCACTGATCTGCCCTCCGGCTAATACCGAGCCCGATGACCCGATATTAACCTTCGGCCGGCTGCCACAGAGCCTTACGACCCTGTAACAGTCTGGGCTCGGCCATTGCGAACCCGACGCTACTATTATGGCCCCACTGAGGAAAAATATAAGTAAAATTTAAATCCATTTTATTCCACCAAACGAATATGTGATAGTAATCTGCTAAAAATTCGACATACCCTGTAAAAATGTTGCTTTCTGGGATCCCTACCTCCTACAGGGTGTCAAGTATACCCGAGAAGTAATAGAAAAGGTCTAAAACTATTTGAACTGCAACCGCAAAGAATATAAAATAAATAACAAATGAAAGAAATAAGGGAGGCAATTACGATTAGTACTTCAACAGAAGACGTCTACAGTCTAGTGAAAGAACGGGGAATTGAGTTTATCCGTCTCCAGTTTACAGACATCTTCGGCATAATGAAAAGCATGACAATTATGAGCGATGAGCTGGACAAGGCATTTGCCGGCGAGTTAATGTTTGATGGTTCTTCCATTGACGGCTTTGCTCGCATTGAGGAATCCGACCAGTGTGTAGTTCCCGACCCCGCAACCTTTGAAGTAATGCCCTGGCGCCCCAGGGAAGAAGGGGTGGCCCGCATGATTTGCGACATATATACGCCGGACGGTAAACCCTTTGCAGGATGCCCGCGTCATGCACTAAAAAGAGCCATCAAAGAAGCGGAAGATATGGGCTATACCTTAAACATCGGCCCGGAAGGGGAATTTTTTCTATTTTATACTGATGAAAAAGGACACCCCACCTTCGACATCCACGACACAGCCGGATATTTTGACCTGGCACCCGTGGATATGGGAGAAGACGCTCGCAGAGACATTATTCTGACCCTTAAAAAAATGGGGTTTAAAATAGAGGCCTCACACCACGAGGTGGCGCCGGGCCAACATGAGATTGATTTTAAATACGATGAAGCCCTGGTTACGGCTGATAACTGGGTAACGTTCAGGGACGTAGTAAAGAACGTGGCCAAGCAGTACAATCTTTATGCCACCTTTATGCCTAAACCCTTTTCCGGTGAAAACGGCAATGCTATGCACTGTAACCAATCACTGTTTACGGAAGACACCAACGCCTTTTACAACCCGGATAACCCGGAGGGACTAAGCGACATAGCTCGGTATTATATTGGAGGGCTTTTGCAGCACTCCAGAGGCATGGCTGCCATTACTAATCCCATTGTAAACAGCTACAAACGGCTGAGGCCAGGGTACGAAGCCCCTATACATGTGGCCTGGTCCACATCCAATCGAAGCACCTTGATTAGAATTCCCGCCTCCCGGGGCAATTCCACCAGGATAGAACTGCGTAATCCTGACCCCACAGCAAACCCTTACCTTGTTTTCGCGCTAATGTTGCGGGCAGGGTTAGAAGGTATAAACAACAAAATTACTCCTCCAGATGCCATAAACGGCAATCTTTACAACATGCCGGATTTAGCCCAGGAAATTCCCATGTTTCCTCGAGATTTACAGGAAGCCATAGATGAAATGAAGGAAGATCCACTGGTCAAAGAAACATTGGGAGATCATATTATGAGCCGCTATATAGACGCTAAACAAAAGGAATGGGACGATTACGCCGAGAGCGTGCATAATTGGGAGATAAGGCGCTACCTGGATAAGTTTTAACTTTAAAAAATTCGGTCCCCTAAGGGCCGGATTTTTTTTGGTTTATATTTGGAAATAGAAGGTATTATTTACAATTACAGTGAATTAACATATTATAATTACCTGACACCCAAAAGCAAGGGGGAAATACATTGGTTTACAAATTTGTCTTTGGGATCGGAACCATGACCATAATCCTTGGGATATTGGCTCTGTCAATAGGGCTGTGGGATTTTTCAAAACACCCTGATGCTTACAAATGTAATCTTGACCGGGAGCCCTGGTTAAGATAAGATGCTCCTCCACACAGAAGGTAGCTTGATTTAGCAGTTGACGAATAATCAAAAAAAATGTAGAATAATGTTGGTTAGGGGCTTATGCCCCGCCGCCTCCAACGTATAAGTTTTTTTTATTTAATAGACGTCCCTTAGTGGGGCGCTTTTTTTATACTTTAGGAAAGTATACCTTGCCATATAAATGGCAAGGACAAAGGAAAAAAGTACTTAACAGCACACGCCATGTGCCCAGAATGGGTATAAGGGAACTGATTTAACGCACTTTTTTACATAAAACAACGGCCTAGTGCAAAATATAGAGACAGCGACCGAATTCGAAAAAGAAAAGGAGCGGTTATATTTGCCGCCCGGCCTAAAAATTATCCTTTACTCTTTGATAGTTTATTTACTCTTAATCATACTTACCAGATTTATCGGCAAGAAACTGTTATCACAGATGACATTTTTTGATTTCGTAATCGGAATCACTATAGGCACGGTGGGTGGTGCCTTTATCACAACCGAGATAAGGGGCTTTTATGTCTTACTTAGCCCCATTGTGTTGACACTGGCGGTTTTTCTCACCGGCATGCTAACCTTCAAAAGCTCACCCGCCAGAAAACTTGTGGAGGGTGAGCCCATTGTAATAATACAGAACGGCAAAATATTTGAGAAAAACATGAAAAAGAGCCGGTATAATGTGGATGACTTGATGATGCAGCTAAGGGTCAAAAATGTTTTTGATTTGGGTGAAGTGGAATTCGCAATTTTAGAAGGTAACGGGCAGTTGAGCGTGTTGAAAAAAAGCCAGTACCTGCCTGCAACCCCCAAAGACCTAAAGATCAGCACCGGTTATCAAGGCGTATCCTCGGAAATAATACGCAACGGGCGAATTGTAGAACAGAACCTTAAACAAAACAATCTCACGCACGAGTGGCTTTACAATGAGCTGGCTTCAAGGAAGATCACAAATATAAGAGACGTGTTCCTGGCCACCCTGTCCACCGACGGTAATCTTTACACCGATATAAACAAAGACAACCCTTCCTACATACAAGAAGTGGAAGACGACGATTCGATGATTTAAATGATGAACTTACAGATTTCTGGCATCCTTCAATATTGATAAGTTATAGCAACTATTTATGTCGTAATATGTCTTAATTTGAGTTTATGAAATATCTTTCCGCTCGACTTTACAAGCAACTTACACTATAATATAAGTTGCTTCGTACGTCTCCTTCAAAGAAACCGGCCAGGTTGTATCATACCCGGCCGGTTTCTTCGTTTTTTGGTCCTTGCAACCGGTTTATCTGATTTCTAAGACTCCCACCTGAAGCTCCGATGTTCAGCTTTAGCTGAACGAGTTCACTTGCCCCAAAGCCGGCGAATCGAATAAACAAGTCCTTTAACTGCTAATAAGCCACCGAACATGACCACAAAACCCCACAGTCCGGCAACTATATCGTCAAAGTCCATTTCCCCCCTACCGGTTATCTTCTGCTGTATTTCTAAGCCAAATACTAGCACCACCAAAACTGTAAATGTATATACAAAAGATAATACGGATATATTCCACCGAGATATTTGCTTGAACATAGCATCAACCACAAAAAACAAAACCAACCCAATAAACCCAATCAGCCCAAAATGCAAATCTTTATCAGATACACTTATTCCTAATATACCAAAGGCGCTGACTATAAAATCATGCAGGTCATTTATAAGGTTTGCCAGAACCATCAATACCTCGGCCATACTAAATCACACCCAGATCCTCCGCTAGATTTAAAACCTAAACTCAGGTTTCAAGCAGATCTTTATTCATTTGCGCTTGCAAATTATTTATTAATTTCTCCTTCGTTTCTCCCCGGCATACCGGCGGGTAATGGCTGGTCTCAAAGGCTTGGCCGCACCAGAGTTTTTCTTCGTCTGCATACCAAATGGAACAAAGATACTTTTCACCGTTTACTTCAATGGGTTTATAGCTTTTTTTGCCTGGCAAAGAATATTCTCCCCCTTGTGCTGATTTTGTATCTTTACATTCGGCGAAGAAGGCTGAACATCCTTTTCATAATTTTTTTTCTTTCCTACCCCTAAAGCGTACAAGTGCTTACGAAACTTATAATTGAAAGTCCTCACAAAAACGAATCTTGTCCTATGTTTGGTAGGGGGAGGAATTCATAATCTTTCCCCTACCCCCCTCTTTTTCCTAAAACCCAAATGAATCAGGTAACCAACGGACAGCTGCGATGCCTAAATACTCTTTTAAAGCTATTCTCGTTTCTTCCAGAGATGACGGAATAAATAGGTTATAATGTATATCTGGTTCCACATTTGCCATATAGTCCGTGGGATACGGTATCACTTCCACATTAAACCGCTCAAAGTCTAACACGGAACGCTCCATGTGAAAGGCAGAGGTAATTAGAATAGGCTTATCATACCCCAGTGATTTCATAAATCGTGAAGTATTTGCAGCATTCTCCATGGTATTCCGGCTGGAATCCTCCAAAATAATTTTGCTATCAGGCACTTCCAGGTCATTCAAAATACGTTTTGCTAACTGGGCTTCATTACCGGAATTACTGTACACCTGCCCCCCGGAAAAGATTACAGGCAGCCCCGTTTTCTTCTGCAGCCGCGCCGTGGTCAGCAATCGGTTAGCCGCGCTACCGGACAGGTGACCCAGGCCGTTAATATCAGGAGTATCAAGAGTGGCGCCTCCTCCCAGCACAACTATAACATCACCCGCCAGGGAAGGAGGGGGGCTGTGCTGACTCTCCAGAGAGCGAATTAGCAAGTTACCCACAAAAGGGGTCGAGAAGGCATACATACAAAGTGTGATTAGCACAAGTAGGCGGGCGCCTTTTTTGCCACGGCGGTACAGCCCTATACTTATAAAAAGAAGAAGAAAGATAAAAATACCGGGGGGCAGCAAAAAGGTCTGATAAAAAAATTTAATTAGGTACAGCATAATTACATCATTCCTATGATCTAAAATTAAATCTACGGCATTATATTAACCGGGCACGTCAGATGTTCACATACCACTTTTTTTACCGACTTTAACCGTTGAAAAGCGGCGGCTATAAAGCCACCGCTTTCGTACGTAATTAACCTTGGTAAAACTCTAAGGTTTCTCGTAAACCCTCCTGCTGTTATATCCCCTAATTGACTTCTATGTATGGCCGAAAACAGCGCTCTAATTCCCCTTGCCACTTGTTGTAGGCCGGAATCAAGGTAAACTGCATTACTTCCAGCACATGGTCCCGATCTTTTGCTTCGTAAGCCTTTACAGCTGCTCCGAAGGCCTCGTGAAGTGACTTGGAGCGAAATTCAAGCTCGTTGGGAGACAGCTCCCCCAATAGCGGCTGTATGGATTCCAGGATATTATAGAAAGAATTGGCTATATGATTGAAATACGCCATGGTGTCCTCCAGCCCGCCTTCGTTTAATTTGGCTTTAATCTGTTCCAGACCCTCCCGGCACCTTTCCGCCAGGTCCGCAGAAAGTCTCATTATCTCATTATACTGTTGATCCATGCCCTCGCCTCACTTTCAGTAAAGGTAATGTTCAAATTTTTTTAATTTGACGTTTACACACCATAGAATAACTTAAAATAATCATTGCAGCGGCCGTAATATACGGGTGCACATCGAACTTGTTCTGATAAAGTACGAGAACAGCCAGCAGAAAACCGGCTGCGGTAATAGGCAGCCCTATAAAAGCCTTGTCGTTATTAAGGATGTTAAATCTGGCCAAACGGTATACTCCGGAGATAACAAAAGTAACCGCCAAAACCATTCCAAGTACTTGGAGGTCAGCGAAACTGAGCATATATGCAGTAAGAGCAGGAGCAATACCAAAGGTAACAATATCGGCAAAGGAATCCAACTGTTTACCCAGTTCATTAGCTACTTCATACTTGCGGGCAAGTTTACCGTCAAAGCGGTCAAGAACAGCCCCTATAATAATCAGCATACCTGCCATGTAATACAAGTTACCGGCCGCCAGAATAATAGCAACTGTTCCTACCGCTACATTACAGTAAGTTAAAATGTTGGGCAGTACGGTAACCGGGAAACGAAATTCTTTATTACTGTTCATTCCTTAACACTCCCAATACGGATATTCCTGCCTTAACCTTTTGTCCCTTTTGAGCCACCGTTTTCACATGGGCCGGTATCACTATTTCCGTACAAGAGCCAAACTTAATCATGCCGAAAATCGAGCCCTGACTTAGGAAATCACCCTTCTTATGGTAAAAAACTATGCGCCGCGCGATAAAACCGGTTATTTGGTGTACCATTACCTTCAAATGTTCATTCTCTATTCCTATAGTGTTTCTTTCATTAACATCCGAAGCATGCCCCTTAAATGCCGGTAAAAACTTTCCCGGCCTGTATTCGGTGTGGGTTATCTTTCCTTTAATGGGCGCGCGATTAACGTGAACATTAAATACGGATAGAAAAATTGTTATCTTAGTCACTTTACCGCCAAAGAATACAGTGTCCTTTATCTCCTTGATCTCCATGATCTTACCGTCAGCAGGGGATAAAATATGTTGATCGTTCTCAGGAATTTGTCTAGGGGGATTGCGGAAGAAAAAAACTACGAATAACAGTAATCCGGCGGGGATTAAAGCCAGAACAGGGTGAAGAAAATAAAAAAAAAGGCAAAGAATTATTAGTACTGCAATGTACGGTATGCCGTCTTTAATGATCATTTACCAGCCTCCGCTATTTATTACTTCTATCACATTATATCTTAAGAACTACTACAAAATAAACAGGTTTCTATGATAGTAAGCAAAATTTCGACTGTATAAGCCTATGCCTTGGTATTTGACCGTTATTTGAAAATTTTGACTTGATCTTCAGAAGAAGGAAATACTTTGTAGAATGGAGTAATTGATCATAAGGAAACCATTTTACTGATTCTACCTTAATTGGTAATTAAGTTCAATACGATTTGAAAGGAAGGTAAAGTTTATGAAAGGTGTAAAGTTTAGGATCAATTTAAACAGCATAAAGACAAAATTAGCACTTATTTTAATTATTGTCACTGCTATAATTTTGACTGGATTATCATTTTTAAATTACAACCGGGCATCTTCCATTCTTGCCAGTGAAATTGAACAGGCAGCTTTGAATGGGGCGCGCCACAATGCAGATATCGTCACCAACTGGTTAAAAGGGATAGAGAATGAAGTTGTTACGCTGGCCAATACACCTTCTATTCAGAGTATGAATTGGGGGGAACAGCTTCCAGTACTACAGGCAGTAGAAAATCAACACGATGACTACGAAATGTTTGTGGTGGGAAACGTTCGTGGTGTTGCCCATACTACCACCAGCGGTAATGAGGAATTTGACATATCCGACAGGCAGTACTTTCAAGATGTTATGGTCAACCGCGACGTAGTAATATCAGACCCAATTATGAGTAAATCATCCAACCAGCTAGTGGTTGCTATCGCCGCTCCCATCTATAACAATGAGATTTCTGCCCCTATGGGTGTGGTTTTAGCCACGGTTACACTGGAATACTTACAGGAATTGGTCAAGGAAATGAACATTGGGGGAAATGGGTACGGAGGTATTGTGAACAGCGACTTGACGATGGTTGCACATCCAGACAAACAGTGGATTAATAACAAGAAGATATGGGATCTGGATAAAGACCTGAGGGCCATCGGGGAGAAAGCGGCTGCCGGCGAAGAAGGCTTTGGCAATTATAAACTGGATGGGGTAAGCAAGCAATTAGCCTTTGCTCCCATAGAGTTAGCCGGTTGGTCGGTATTTATGACAGCCGATACAAATGAGGTTATGGCACCACTGGGGCAAATTAGGAGCCTTGCTATATCATTTACAACAGGATCAATTTTGATCATGCTGCTTGTGTCAATTTTGATTGCCGGGTATATAGCCAAGCCCATTATTAGTTTAGGTAAAGCAGCAGAAGCAGTGGCAAACGGTAATTTAACGACAAAGGTTGATACCGGTAGAAACAGTAAAGATGAAATTGGAGGGCTTGCCAATTCCTTTGAAAAAATGGTTGGGAATTTAAAGTCTATGATTGCCAATGTCCAAGGAACCTCCGATAAGCTGGCTTCCCATAGCCAGGAACTTGCTTCTTCCAGTGAAGAAGTGAGCGCCACCGTAGAAGAAGTTGCCAGCACCACGAACGAAGTGGCAGCAACATCAGAACAGGGTGCTGAAAACGCCGAAGGAGCGGCTGAAGAATCTGAACAAGTGCAGCAGGTGGCAGAAGAAGGTAATAAGGCTGTTTCTGATACTGTTGTAAAAATGCAGTCTATATCTGAAGCCTCACAAAACGTTGCCACAGCTGTTAGGAATTTAGGTGTGCAGTCTAACCAGATCGGTGAAATAATCAGTACCATTACAAATATAGCAGACCAAACCAACCTTTTAGCCCTAAATGCCGCTATTGAGGCCGCCCGGGCAGGTGAACACGGGAGAGGATTTGCCGTTGTAGCCGAGGAAGTACGTAAATTAGCTGAACAGTCCGCCGGGGCGGCTAATGAGATTACCGGCTTGATCGAAAAAATACAAGTAGGTGTCGGTGAAGCAGTTACAGCCATTGATCACAGTGTAACTGAAGTGGACGACGGGGTACAAGTAGCCAACAACGCCGGAGCCTCATTAGAACAGATTATTAAAGCCGTGGAAAAAAATACTGCTGTAATCCGAGATGTTGCAGCCGGCACTAACCAGGCAAATGAAGGCATGCAGCAATTATCCGCATCAAACGAACAAATAACATCTACGGTTCAACAGATCTCAGGTGCTGCGCAGGAACTGGCCAACATCGCCGGCGAACTGCAGAATGAGGTTGTTAAATTTAAGTTGGATCAAGCAGAAACAAAAACGGACACACAAAGTTCAGTCAATGAACAAGAACTCTACGGAAAGTAGATAAAAGAGCGATACAGTGCTAAAGGTATTTTGTTAACCCTTTAGCACTGTAAACCGGCCAGACTAGCAGTTATTTGGATGTAAGGGAGTGAAAACGGGAGTGAATATTAATTTTATCAGTTCCCTGACCGGAACATTTTTGGGTGTACTGCTGGGGGCATTTTTTACTTACAGATTTGGACTTTTAGTTTACCGAAAACAACAAAAAGTTGCGAACAACTTAATCCGCCGTGAACGAGTATATGAACCTCTGTTTGAAGATCTTAAATATATTCAGGAATATTTAACAAGAAGTTTAGATCCCCACAGGCAGTACACACACTCTGAAGACCCACCCCTTTCCTTTTACACATGGAACCAAATTAAATCCGACAAACGTATTTGGCTGGTAAATAATAAGCATATTGAAGATAACTGTAACAGGGTTGAAGAACAAATAACCAACTACCATCTATCAGCAAAAAACTTAAGGGAATACTTGGGGCCTGCAATTAAAAAATACATCGAGGAATCTTTCGATTGTGAAGTGAGTAAGAATTTCGATGCCTCACATTTTTTACTTTCGATAACCGACCGCAGGTACCCTTTACAAAGAGCATTCGATGATCTTTTTAGCCCGGGAAGCTTTCCTGACTCTATCGAATGGGAAAAAATAAAACAAAAACTTGATGCCAACGTAATGGAAGATGTCCAAAATCAATTACTTGCTTTTATAGATTACTCAAAACTATTTGAAGATCATGCCAATTACATCAAACGAGTCTTAAGAGCTGTAGATTCCACCAATAAAATCTTGGTTAAAGAGATTCGTAAAATCATCAAAGAAAGTGAAGGTTGATCTTATACTTTAAATTTGATTACCGTGTTTTGCAATTCCACGGCTATATTAGCTAACTCCTGTGCCGCGCTGGATACCTGCTGCACGGTAGACGTAATCTGTTCGCCGGATGCGGAAAGCTGCTGCATACCTTCGTTTGCCTGCCGGGTTCCTTGGGACAAGTCCTGAATTACTGTGATATTACTCTGGATAGCCTTTCTGATCTGTTCCAGTGAAGCCCCGGCGTTATTCGCTACCTGAACCCCATCATCAACCTCGGCTACACTATTATCGATGGCCGTAACGGCCTCACCAACTCCTACCTGCATCCTTTCAATCAAACCGGTAATTTCACCGGCCGCACCGGCAGATTGCTCGGCTAGTTTTCTGACTTCATCTGCCACCACGGCAAAGCCACGGCCGTGTTCACCGGCGCGGGCGGCTTCAATGGCCGCATTTAAAGCCAATAGATTCGTTTGATCTGCTATATTAGTAATAGTATTAATAATTTGTCCAATTTGATTTGATTGTTCCCCAAGACTTTTAACAGAAGTGGCTACATTTTGTGACGACTTCGCAATAGAGTGCATTTTATCGACAGTTTCCTGTACTGCCTGGTTGCCCTCTTCAGCCACGTGCTGTGCCTGCTCTGATTCCCTGGCCGCTTCTTCGGCGTTTTCCGCACCCTGGCTTGAAGTTGCCGCCACCTCATTAGTGGTACTGGCCACTTCCTCTACGGCAGCACTCACCTCTTCACTGGATGAAGCCAGTTCCTGGCTGTGTGACGCCAGTTTATCCGAAGTTTCCCTAATACCGGTTATCATATTTTTTAAATCAGCCAGCATTTTATTAAATGCATAACCCAATGCACCAATTTCATCCTGGGAGTTTATTGAAATATCCTGGGAAAGATCGCCCTGGGCAACACGCTCTGCATTTGAAACCATCCCTTTAATCGGTTTTACAAGGCGTGAGGCGAACCAAAGGCAGATTAAAAAACCGATAACAAGGCAGACAGTTACACCCATAACAATTTTAGTGCTTATACTAGTAATATTTGATTGCATTAAACTAGCAGCGTCTGCCACTTCTTGGTCAATATTATCAATGTACGCCCCGGTTCCTATAACCCACCCCCAGGGCTTAAATATCTCTACATAGGAAAGTTTGGGATATCCAACATTCTGCTCCCCTTTGGCCTTGGACCAATAGTATTTTACATATCCCGCACTACCCTCCAGGCAGATTTCGTTCATTTCCACAAAAAGGTTTTTTGCTTTAATGTTCGACTGGACTACTTCTGCGTTTTTGGGATAAGCATCTCCCCCATAAAAAATTTTCTCTACCGTATCAAAATCATTGATTGCTGAAAGGTCTTGTCCATTCATTTCTGGCTTAATGGGGTGCATTATCATTACCGGCTTTTGAGGATCTTCTGCACTGTGAATCCAAAAATACCCCGCGCCGTCATCGTAACTTGCTTGTTTTACCCTGTCCAGTGCCCTTTGTTGCGCTTCTTTCTCGGTAAGCTCTCCACTCTCTACCCTCTGGTAATAGCCCTCCACTAAATGAAATACCGTATCATTAAGGTCTTTTAGGCGCTGCTCATGCGCATTTTGCATTTCATTTTCTAGGTTTGCAATACTCTCCTTACCGTACTGCGTCAACTGGCTAATAGACAAAAACGCGATAAATGCCATTGATGTTAATAGCAAAACACCGGTCAGAATCAGTAATTTCCCCTTGATACTTTTGAGTTTACCTGTCAAGGATTATACAACTCCCTTCATTATTTTTTTACGATTTTTCATTCTAGTTTTAGTATAAAGTTTATGTAGGTTTTAATAGGAAAACATTTTAGGGTATTTCTTTGAGGTATTTTCTTAGACAGGATTAACAGGATAAACAGGATTTTTAGCTTTGCTTGTTTTCCTTCATTATTTCTTTGCATACAATATTTATTAGCATTAATTTGTCTTGGCGGTTTTGCTATATTTTTAAAAATTCACAAACTTATAACCAATGGCTATTTTAATCACTATCTTTTAATCCCTTATCCTGCGAATCCTATAATCCTGTCTAATATGTTTGCCTTTTCCTTTCTTTGTTTTTAATCTCTAACCCGAGAATCCCGTCAATCCCGTCAAAAATTGCCCTTTCTTTTTTAGTGTTGGCACTATGGAGCCTTTCTTTGACGAAAATGTAGTTTTTTCATACTAGTTTGTGTATAAGGTTCATGTGAGTTTTGACGGATTGAATTAGTTTCTTTAATATCTAATATTTTTTCAATATTGCCACTTTTCTGATTTTGCTACTTAATCTTTACCATTTTACTAAAGATTCGCAAATTTGTTGGTAAATTCCTGCAAAAATAACAAAGGACACTAAACATTTATAAAATAAACCGCCCGCCCAAGGCGTGACGGTTTATTTGTAAGGTTATGATTTAAACTCGAACTTATCCTCCAGCAAAAGCCTCGTGCAGGCTGTCACTATATTTTTGTCGTATAGTATGTCACTGTTGTCACTTATTTCATTAATAGCGGTGTCCATGCCCAGAGAACTCCGGTAAGGCCGGTGTGAGCTCATGGCTTCCACCACATCCGCCACCGCTATAATTTTCGCTTCGAATAATATATCTTCCCCTAATAATCCCACCGGGTAACCGGTGCCGTCTAATCTTTCGTGGTGATGTAGTACCATTTTATGTACCGGCCAGGGAAGTTTTAGTTTACTCAAGATTTTATAGCCGTTTTGCGGGTGACTTTTAATTATGCCGAATTCGTGTTCACTAATAGATCCGTATTTAGATAAAATATGGTTTGGAATTGCCACTTTGCCAATGTCATGCAAAAGAGAACCAACCTTGATTCCCTCAATTTGATGTTTGGGCAAGTCGAGCTTTTCTGCAATGGCACAGGCCAGCTGTGACACTCGCTGCTGGTGATTGGCGGTATACGGGTCGATTAGAGAACTAATAGTGTTTAAAACATCTACGGTGCCATTTAAGACCTCAAACACCTCTTCTTTGATATTCAAATCATCTTTCATACTTGAGTCAAAATTCAATAGGTTTGCAGCTTTTTCCATATTAAACATCTACCCCTCAAAAATGTAGTGTATTTAACTATATAATACTTCCGCTGAAAAAAGCAAGGCAAATAATGGTAATTATTGATTAAACGTCTAAATAGTCTGTAAAATCATTATATTACAATGGTTTCTACAACGGTATTTACAATGTATCAATGAGGTTTAATATCTTTGTATGAAAAGATGCGTACGTGCAAAAAATAAATTACGAGGGAGGTGCAAACCAGTGAAAGACCCAAGAGAAAAACGCCATCCGGGCCTTACTCCTAAACACAACGAGTTTCTTCTCATACCTGGCTATCCCCCACTTTACAAACATGAAAAGGGCCCCGGGACAGTGAACGAGTGGTGGGACTGGTGCTACCAATCCCGAAAAACACCCTGAGACCACATAAATTTCTGAGCTTTTTAAAGAAAAGCTTACATTATATCTAAACCAAGAGGAGAATTGCATATGCAAAAGCGAGTTGAGTCTTTTACCCCTTACGCAATTGACGATAAATTCATTAAATCCACGCGGGCGGCCGTTACCCCCAAAAAAAAACAAAACAGGGATCTCGGATACTGATTCTATAGTTATGCAATACAAAGAAAACTGGTACATCTAAGGCAAGTAGGGACAGGGAAATTTGGAAGTGCGGGAGTGACCGATATTATAACCAATACCTGTTACTTACTAAACCTTTTCGCATATACAAATAAGTTAACGATTAGTGCCTGGCACCTTTCGTTAATTTATTTGTAAAAAAGATACCTGACCCCTTTTTTCTATGTCAATAAGTAAATGAACAAGCCCTCCGGATGTGATCCGAAGGGCTTTTAAAAAAGCTCTGGCGACGACCTACTCCTAGCTGGACGGTTGGGGGTGGGAAGTTGGAGGTTAGAGGTGCGGCACGGCAATGGTAGCTTATTAATATAGGCGTATTGATTTACTAGATCGTTCCGCAGATACAAATAACTCAACGGTGGGTGCCAGGCACAATCGTTGAGTTATTATAGGATAAGTAATCAAAGCCCTTCGGATAAGATCCGAAGGGCTCTAAAATTAGCTCTGGCGACGACCTACTCTCCCGGGGGCGAAGCCCCAAGTACCATCGGCACTGGTAAGCTTAACTGCCGTGTTCGGCATGGGAACGGGTGTATCCTTACCGTTATGGTCACCAGAAATTTGTTTAGGCGTTAGACGATAGGAGTTAGGCGTTAGGTGCCCCTTACCTCTATGACTTACACCTTTAAGCTCTCTCAAAACTACACAGCAAGAATTTATGGCATTGGCTTAAGAAGTTTCGGTGGTTTTTGGTTCTTCGAACCTCTAACTTCGAACTTCTGCTTTTCGGGTCAAGCCCTCGACCTATTAGTACCGGTCCGCTGAACGCATTGCTGCGCTTACACTCCCGGCCTATCAACCTGGTGGTCTACCAGGGGTCTTACTCCGTTAACCGGATGGGAAACCTTATCTTGA